>CAZHEG010000102.1:0-4723 GCA_964531435.1 uncultured Oscillospiraceae bacterium
GAAGGAGAAGCGTTTTCGGATCGAATGCGGAATTATCCACTGCTATGATTATTTAGGCTGGCATTATTATTTGGATATGGATGGGAATCTACTGGATGAGGTCCATGAAATATAAGATCAATATAAATTTGGCTTGAAGTTTTCTGTCAAAATGTGTAGTATCATAGTGTACCATTCAAGAAAATAGAGAAAGGTCGTTTGATCAAATATGAAAAAGGTTTTAAAAGTCATTCTGATCGTTGTTCTGGTGCTGGTCGTGATCTCTGCCTGCGGCTTTGCCTACCTGTATTTCAACGGTATGTCCGGCATGAGCAATCCCACGGAAGCGGCGCAGGGGCAGATCAAGGTCGCCTGTGTGGGTGACAGCATTACTTACGGTCACGGCATTTCCAACTGGCCCAAGAACAATTACCCCGTAATTCTTCAGGGCCTGCTGGGCGACGATTACCACGTCAACAGCTACGGTGTCAGCGGACGTGCGGTTCAGCCTGACTCCGACCAGCCCTATACCGCGCTGCCCCATTATCAGCAGAGCCTGGACTACGATGCCGACTACGTGATCATCATGATGGGCACCAATGACAGCAAGCCGGAGAACTGGCAGGGTGCTGACGCATTTAAGGAGGATCTGATCGCGCTGATCCAGAGCTATGGCGATTCCGAGATCATCCTCTGCACCCCCGCCACCGCATTCTTCCTTGACGGCCAGACCGAGGGCATGACCAACTACGATATCCAGCCCCTGGTGGTCGAGGAGATCGCCCAGATCGTCCGGGATATCGCCGCGGAGTTCGGCTACACCCTGGTGGATGTTCATGAGATGACCGCAAGCCATTCCGAATGGTTTGAAAAGGACGGTGTGCATCCCAGCAATGAGGGTGCCGCAGCCATCGCCGAGCTGATCAGTAAGGTGTTTTGATCCCTGTGAAAGCCCTATGGATTCAAGATCCATGGGGCTTTTTGCTGCAGTATATTTTCCCTCGCCGAAACGTAGAGTGTCAGGAGGAGGGATGATATGGCTTACAGCATTACATACGGCCCAGGCGGCGTACGCCGCAGAGAGCGGAAGGGGAAGTGGATAGCCGCGATCGTTATTCTGCTTCTGGTGGGGGCGTTTCGGCTTTCACCATGGTATGAAGGCGCGGCATCCTTATTACTGCCGGGGGATTCTGCGGTGACAGCCGCGGCAATTGAAGATTTTGCCCAGCGGATCTCAGAAGGGGAGAGTGTGGCGCAAGCCTGGACCTGTTTCTGCCGGGAGATCATCGAAAATGGCTGAACGTCGGGTATCCGGTACTGCCTGGATCGCCCTGGCCCTGGGGGTATTGATCCTTCCGCTGCGATGGATGCTGGCGGCGTTTACCGCCGCGGCCTTTCACGAGGCCTGCCACTATGCGGCGATCCGGCTTTGCGGGGGAAGGGTCACTGATTTTCGGATCACTTCCGGCGGCGCGGTGATGGAAACAGAGGGGCTCGGCAGGGGAGCTGAGCTCTTTTGCGCTCTGGCGGGGCCATTGGGGGGCCTTCTTCTGCTATTTACGGGGCGGGTACTTCCGGCGGTTGCGGTTTGCGCGCTGATGCAGAGCGCCTACAATCTGCTGCCGCTGTATCCCCTGGATGGAGGACGGGCACTGCGCTGCGGCGCGCGGCTGATTCTGCCGCCCCGCGGAGCGGATATGGTCTGCCGCTGCCTGGAGTGGATCTGCATGGCGGCGCTGGCGGTCGGGGGGATATACGCAGCGGTGGTACTGAACCTGGGCGCGCTTCCTTTGGTCGTTCCCGCTGGGGTCATTCTTAAAAAATACCTTGCAAACAGGCGCGTCAGCGAGTACAATGTATCTAATACTGAAGCGAGGTGCCACTATGACTGACATTTTACACCGTATTCTTCCCACGGTGCAAAAACCCGGCCGCTACACCGGCGGAGAATATAACGAGATCAAAAAGGACCCGGACTCTGTCCGGGTGGATGTTGCCTTCTGCTTTCCGGACACCTACGAGATCGGCATGTCCAATGTGGGCATGCGGATCCTTTATGGCGTGATGAATGAAATGGACGGCGTTTGGTGCCAGCGTGTCTTTGCCCCCTGGGGTGACATGGAGGAAGCCATGCGCGCCCATCATCTGCCCTTGTGGGCACTGGAAAGCGGCAAGAATGTGCGGGATTTCGACATGATCGCCTTCACCATCGGCTACGAAATGTCCTATTCCAATATTCTGAACATGATGGATCTTGCGGGGATCCCTTTGTACAGCAAGGACCGGGATGGCCTGCAGGGCATCGTTTTCGCCGGCGGCGTCTGTGCGTTTAACCCGGAGCCCCTGGCGGACTTTATTGATTTCTTCTCCCTGGGTGAGGGTGAGGAGAGCACTGTTGAGATCGTTTCTCTCTACGACAAGGCAAAGGTGGAGGGTTGGGGCAAGGAGCGGTTTTTGCGGGAGGTTGCGAAGATCGACGGCGTCTATGTGCCCTCTTTCTACCGCCATGTATATAACGAGGACGGCACCCTCGCCCAGATCGTTGCCATGGAGGGTGCACCCAAGACGGTCACAAAGCGGATCGTGGAAAATCTGGACGAGGCCTATTGGCCCACGAAAATGATCGTCCCCTCCACAGAGATCGTCCATGACCGGGCGAATCTGGAGGTTTTTCGCGGCTGCATCCGTGGCTGCCGTTTCTGCCAGGCCGGCTTTTCCTGCCGCCCGGTGCGGAAAAAGAGCCCCGAGGTGCTGTACCGCCAGGCGGTGCAGACCATGGAAAATTCCGGCAATAACGAGATTACCCTCTCCAGCCTTTCCACCTCCGACTATCGGGGACTGAAGGAGCTGACGGATCAGCTGATTCCCTACTGCGCCCAAAACCGCATCAGCCTTTCTGTGCCCAGTCTGCGGGCGGACAACTTCTCCCGGGAGCTGATGGAAAAGCTGCAGACTGTCCGCAAAAGCGGCCTGACCTTTGCGCCGGAGGCGGGAACCCAGCGCCTGCGGGACGTGATCAACAAAAATTTGACCGAGGAAGAGATCCTCACTACCTGCGCCAACGCTTTCTCCGGCGGCTGGAGCAATGTGAAGCTGTATTTCATGCTGGGCCTGCCCACGGAAACGGATGAAGATGTTCTTGGCATTGCCGACCTGGTTTATAAGGTCATCAAATGCTGGCAGGCCAACGGCACCAATAAGAAGCGGGGACTGCGGATCCATGTGGCCACGGCTTATTTTGTGCCCAAGCCCCACACCCCATTCCAGTGGGAGCGGCAGATCACTCCGGAGGAATACCTCCGCCGGTGCCGCCTGCTGAAGAGCCACTTCTATTCCAAGTCCATTGAGTACGATTACCACAGCCCGGACTTAAGCCGTCTGGAGGCTGTCATGGCCCGTGGTGACCGCCGGCTTGGCCCGGTTCTGGTCCAGGCGGTGAAGAACGGCGCGAGATTGGACGGCTGGGATGAGTATTTCAATTATTCGTACTGGTTCGATGCTTTCAACCAGTGTGGTGTGGACCCGGATCACTATACCGTCCGCGGTTTTGGCGAAGAAGAATTGCTGCCCTGGGATCCCATTGACGTGGGTGTCAGCAAGAAATTCCTCCTGCGGGAAAGAAAGCGGGCTTATGATGCGGTCATTACCCCCGACTGCCGGGAGGGCTGCGCCGGATGCGGCGCCAACTGTCTTTTGAAGGAGGTGGAATGCGATGCCTAGACTGCTGTTTGAAAAGACGGGAGATGCCGTCTGGATCTCCCACCTGGATCTGATGCGGCTGTTTCAGCGGGCATTTAAGCGGGCGGGACTGCCCTTGACCCATACCCAGGGCTTTAATCCCCGTCCTTCCGTTTCCATCGCCCTGCCTTTGAGCGTTGGCGTTGAGAGCTGCTGTGAGCTGCTGGATTTTGACCTGGAGGGGGATGCTCCTTCCTGTGATGAGATTCGCGACCGGCTGAATGATGCCCTTGTGGAGGGTGTTCGGGTCCGGCAGGTTTATGAGGGCGGCGCGAAGATCAAATATCTTTCTTTCCTTGACTGCAGCGTTATAATGGAGTATGATAGCGAGGTAGGGGAAGAAGCGGTTTCTGCCCTTCGGGCGCTGTTCTCCGGTCCCAGCCTTGCGGTGGAGAAGAAGGGAAAGAACGGCGTCACGGAGCAGGACATCATTCCCATGATCCGCAGAATCGCTGTTGGCGCTGCGGACGCTCATACGGTCATACTGGACGCACTGGTCTGCTGCCAGAACCCCACCCTTAATCCCATGCAGCTGGCTGCCGCGGTGGAGCGGTATCTGCCCCAGTGGAAGCCGGATTTTGTCAGGTGTGTCAGAAATGAGATTTACGACAGTGAAGAGAAGAGCTTCAGATAAGGAGTATGTTATGAAAGACTTTATCGAACTGGAAGAATGCCCCGTGTGCCGCGGCGCCGGCGTGATCATGCATGAGGGCGGCTGGAACGTGCAGGTGGAATGCCTGGACTGCAGCGCGCATACTGTATTTGTTGAGTACAGCAACGAAGAAGAGAAGAAAAAGGCCGAGGAGGCCGTTGCCCACCTGTGGAACATCGGCAAGGTGATCAGCAGCGAGCGGGGAGAGTAATTTTTACTCTAAAAAATTTTTGAAAAAATGAAAAATAATGCTTGCATTTTTCGGCGGGGTATGCTATTATATCCAAGCGCTGAGGCGTGCAAGCAAATATCCGGGTGTGGCGAAGTTTGGTATCGCGCTTGAATGGGGTTCAA
>CAZHEG010000103.1:0-4721 GCA_964531435.1 uncultured Oscillospiraceae bacterium
GTCACCGTTACCGTCACTGACAATGGCGAGGGCAGCCTGGTTGCGTCTGTAAAGTATTCCGCACCCATCGTCTTTACCAATACCTACATCGCCGGCGGCACCTCCGTCACTCTGGAGGGCACCAAGGTCCTGAACGGCCGCGAGATGGCGGACAATGAATTCTCCTTCGTGGTCACCGACCAGGACGGCAATGTGGTCTCCACCGGCCTGAGCAAGGCGGACGGCAAGATCGTCTTCACTCCCATCGGTCTGAGCGAGGTGGGTGTGTTTACCTACACTGTATCCGAGGTTGCAGGTCACCTGGGCGGCGTCATCTACTCCACCGCGATCTATCAGGTAACCGTTACCGTCACCGACAACGGCGCGGGCGAGCTGGTCGCTTCCGTGAAGTATTCCGCACCCATGGTGTTCGTCAACACCTACAAGACCGGTTCCGCGTCCATTACGCTGGAGGGCACCAAGACCCTGACCGGCCGTACCATGGTGGATAACGAATTCTCCTTCGTGGTCACCGACCTCCAGGGCAATGTGGTCTCCACCGGCCTGAGCAAGGCGGATGGCAAGATCGTCTTTACTCCCATTGGCTATACCGAAGAGGGAACCTACTATTACACCGTTTCCGAGGTCATTGGTCATCTGGGCGGCGTGAGCTACTCCGACGCAGTCTTCACCGTTACCGTTACCGTTACTGATGACGGCGCGGGCGAGCTGGTCACTTCTGTGAAGTATTCCGCCCCCATCGCCTTTACCAACAGCTACAAGTCCGAGTCCACCTCCGTCACCCTGGAGGGCAGCAAGGTCCTGACCGGACGGACCATGACCGATAACGAATTCTCCTTCATCGTCACCGATAAGGATGGCAATGTGGTCTCCACCGGCCTGAGCAAGGCAGACGGCAAGATCGTCTTTACTCCCATCGGCTTTAACGAGGCTGGCGTGTATACCTACTCCGTATCCGAGGTCATCGGACATCTGGGCGGCGTGAGCTACTCCGACGCGGTCTACACCGTCACTGTCACCGTTACCGATAATGGCGAGGGCAGCCTGGTCGCATCCGTGAAGTATTCCGCACCCATCGTCTTTACCAATACCTACGTTCCCGGCGGCACCTCCGTTATCCTGGAGGGTACCAAGGTCTTGACCGGACGGACCATGGACGACAACGAATTCTCCTTCATCGTCACCGATAAGGATGGCAACGTGGTCTCTACCGGCCTGAGCAAGGCAGACGGCAAGATCGTATTCACCCCCATCGGCTTTAACGAGGCTGGCGTGTATACCTACACCGTTTCTGAGGTTGTCGGCCATCTGGGCGGCGTGAGCTACTCCGACGCGGTCTACACCGTCACCGTCACCGTTACCGACAATGGCGAGGGCAGCCTGGTCGCATCCGTCAGTTACAGCGCCCCTGTGGTGTTCACCAACACCTACACCCCCGGCGGCATTTCCGTCACCCTGGAGGGCACCAAGACCCTGACCGGCCGCTCCATGGCTGACAACGAATTCTCCTTCGTGGTGAAGGATGAAAAGGGCAACGTGGTCTCCACCGGCCTGAGCAAGGCGGACGGCAAGATCGTCTTTACCCCCATCGGCTTTAACGAGGTCGGCGTGTACACCTACACCGTCTCCGAGATCATTGGTCACCTGGGCGGCGTGAGCTACTCCGACGCGGTCTACACCGTCACCGTTACCGTTACCGACGATGGCGAGGGCAGCCTGGCCGCATCCGTCAGTTACAGCGCCCCTGTGATGTTCACCAACACCTACAAGGCGGACTCCACCTCCTACATCCCCACCGGCTCCAAGATCCTCACCGGACGGACCATGGCTGACAACGAATTCTCCTTCATCGTGAAGGATGAAAAGGGCAACGTGGTATCCACCGGCCTGAGCAATGCCAAGGGAATCATTTCCTTCACTGCCATTGGATACACCGCACCGGGCACCTACACCTACACCGTGTCTGAGGTCGCCGGACATCTGGGCGGCGTCACCTACGACACCAAGGTATTCACCTTTACCGTAGAAGTGGTGGATGACGGCGAGGGCAACCTGATCCCCACTGCCAGCTATCCCGAGCCCATCGTCTTTACAAATAACTACACCTCCGCTCCTGCGGATGTGCAGCTGCATGCGTTCAAGACCCTCAGTGGCAAGGCCCTGGCAGCCGATGAGTTCACCTTCGTCCTGACGGATGAAGCCGGCAATGTTGTCACCGCTGTCAACGCAGCCGACGGCACCGTATCCTTCGGCACCCTGACCTTCACCCAGGCCGGTACCTACGTGTACACCGTGTCTGAGCAGGCAGGCAGCGACAGCCGCTACACCTATGACGCAACCGTCTACACGGTGGTCATCGAAGTCCGGGACAACGGTGCGGGCAGCCTGTATGCTTCCGTTACCTATCAGTCCCAGGGCGCTGAAGTCGGAGCGATCCACTTCTACAACTCCTACACCCCCGCACCCATCACTCTGGATCTGAATGATGAGATCGACTTCACCAAGACCGTTCAGGATACCGCCGGAACCGGATACAGCCCCGCAGGCTTCCGCTTCGAGGTCCGTGACTGGAATGGTCAGCTGGTGTCCAGCGGAACCAGCGATGTGAACGGCCACATCGATTTCGAACCGGATCTCCAGTTCACCATGGCGGGCGACTACCGCTTCCGCGTGGAAGAGGTCGAATCCGATGCGGCAGGCATCACCACCGACGAGACCGTTTGGATCGTCCATGTCGTGGTCAGCTATGACAACGCATCCGGCGAGCTGAGTGTCACCCAGGTGGCTGTCCACAAGCAGAATGCCGCGGCGGACCACACCCATGAAAATGAGATCGAGTTTATCAATGTCTATGATCCCGATGATGTTACCGTAGAGTTCAGCCTGAACAAGACCCTCACGGGCCGCGATCTGCTGGCAGGAGAGTTCACCTTCGTCCTGACTGACGAGAACGGAAACGTGATCGCCGAGGCGACCAACGACGCATCCGGCAAGGTATTCTTCTCCATGACCTACGATCAGGTGGGCACCTATAACTACACCGTATCTGAGGCCGCAGGTAACCGCGGCGGCGTCACCTATGACGGCAGCATCTACAATGTCACCGTGGTGGTCACGGATGTGGATGCCCAGCTGACGGGAACGGTGACCTCCGGTTCCGTCACCTTCGTCAACCATTACGAAGCCAAGCCCGTCAGCGTTGAGCTGAATGCGGAGAAGATCCTGTCCGGCAGAGACCTGCAGGAAGGCGAATTTACCTTCATTCTGGTGGATGGGGATGGCACTCCCATCACTGCCACCAACGCAGCCGACGGCACCGTCCACTTCGGCACCTTTGAGTATACCGAAGCCGGAACCTACACCTACACCCTTTCCGAGATCGCAGGCACCCTGGGCGGCATTACCTACTCCAGCCGTGTCTATACCGTCACTGTGGAAGTGACCGACGATCTGGAAGGCCAGCTTATGGCACAGGTCAGTTACACCTTCGTTGACACCACGGGCACCAGCCAGTCCATCGCGATCCCGGTGTTCCGCAACTTCTACGAGGCACAGCCGGTGTACGTCACCCTGGAAGCCCGGAAGGATATGGTGGGCCGTCCCCTGGAGGAAGGCGAATTTGAATTCGTCCTCTCCGGTGAGGGCGTGGAGCTGACCGCCACCAACGCAGCCGACGGCAGCGTCTCCTTCGGCACTCTGGAGTTCACCGAGGCCGGCACCTACGTCTACACCGTCACCGAAACCGACAATGGCCTGGGCGGCGTGGCTTACGATGACACGGTGTATACCGTCACCGTGGTGGTCACCGACGACCTGAAGGGCAACCTCCAGGCACAGGTCACCGTCAATGATGACCAGGATCTGGTCTTCGAGAACACCTACACTGCCGATCCCGTTTCCGTCCAGCTCGAGGCTGCCAAGACCCTGGTTGGCCGCGACCTGCAGAGCGGTGAGTTCACCTTCGTCCTGCTGGGAGACGATGGCAGCTACGCCAGCACCGGCAATGCAGCCGATGGCGGCATCACCTTCGACCTCAGCTTCACCGAGGCCGGCACTTACAGCTACACCGTGGCGGAGCTGAATGAAGGCGCGGAGCTGATCTCCTACGATGAGACCGAGCACACTGTGGTCATCGTGGTGGCGGACAATGGACAGGGCAGCCTGTACATCGCCTCTGTCAGCGTGGACGGCGATGAGCTGGAAGAGACCGGGTATGTGATCGATACCGGCATCGAGTTCATCAACCATGTCACCGACGGCAACCCCAAGACGGGAGATGCCTCCGTCATCGGCCTGATGGCAATGATGGCCCTGGGCAGCATGGCAGCCCTGATCGTCCTGATCATCGGCAAGAAGAAGCTGCTGGCATAATTCCCAATTCAACAGCACCCGGCACGAAAGTGAGATGTCCTTAACGGAGAAAACCAAAACCGAGCAGGATAGATCAATCAATGGAAAATACCGGTCATCGATGATGGCCGGTATTTTTCGTCTGTCTGTATTCCATTAGAGGGACAGCAGGCACAAAATAGCAAAGAACCAGTCGGGGAATTTCCCTGACTGGTTCTTTCTTATTATGCGGTTTTTTCCGTGTAATACTGTGCCTGGGCGTTCCAAAGCTCGTGGTACTTGCCGCTTTCATCGGCTACCAGCTCCGCATGGGTGCCCTGCTGGATCACAGCGCCCTCATGGAACACGGCAATCTCGTCACAGAACTTACA
>CAZHEG010000104.1:0-4718 GCA_964531435.1 uncultured Oscillospiraceae bacterium
CACCAGCCTCGGACTGCATCTCAACGACCTTGACGGTGTCGCCGAAGATGTTCTTCCGGCCGGCAGCACTCCACTGGTCAACGTTGTCGGCCATGGGGCTGGAGGGGGTGATGGGATAGATGCCAGCGACCTCGGTAAAGGCGTAGCTGACGTGGGCGGCAGCGGTATTGCCGTCCATGGTCTTAAATTTTCTTGCCAAAATAAAATACCTCCTAAGTATTCATTTTTTGTCCCGTATATCATAACACTTTCCGCCCGTTTTGTAAAGCCACAAAGACTCACCTTTCGCGGAAAAAAGTGCATAAAAAGTCGGGGCGGAATTTGGCACACAAACAAAAAAGCAGGGGCGCCGAAGCGCTCCTGCGGTAATTTTTCGCATCAGCCGGAGGTATTCAGGAATAGCTGAAAATGATCCAGCACCTGCTGGGGGTCAGTATTGGGATTTGTAGAGGCTACCAGATACTGCCCCGGGGCATCGCTCCACGCAATGACGATGCATTCCTGATCCGCGTCCAGGGCAATTTGGGCGGAAGAATCCATGTACTGCTCCGTGTCCTTGTTGTCGGCGTAGCCGGAGAAAGCATAGTAGGACAGAAGCTCCACGGTGTTGCTGTAGCAGACGAATTCCTCCTGCAGAATGCTGAACTGAAAATCCTCCGGCAGACCGAAGCTTAATTTCAGGTCGGTGTCGCCGTTGCGGTTGCTGCTGATCTTTCCGGTAACGGAGACCGGCAATGTTTTGCTGACGGTGCCGTCGGATGTGACGAGACAGCCCTGCATCTGCCAATTCACGTTTTGGGTATCATTCAGCAGCAAAAGGGTCAAAACGATCAGGGCGATGCAGACAATACCTGCCTTGACAATATTCACTGCTCTGTGGACGTCGACCTTGTGATCATTCAGCCACAAGGAAAATTGGTTGGTTTTCATTTTAGTCCTCCTGAATTAGTGGTAAAAGGTAAGCAAGGCTTTCTTTATGAGAAAACAGGGGCTTATCGCTGATGTTGAAATTGATTGTTCCATTTGGACAAACAAAATAGAAATCAATATCACCTGTACCGTCGCACAGCTTTGTTCGTGTTTTGTATCCGCTAACTGCGCTTCTACCATTAGTAACAAATCAGAGAGGTGATTTTGGACACCTGTATTTAATTTTTTTCGACTTTTTCTACTTTTTCAGCAAATACGATCAGCTGATCTTTATTTTCTTTTGCGGCAATGCGAAACAGCACATTTTCTGATGGGAGCTGCCATATAATCGCGCTGGACTCATCATCCGTCGGTGCAATGTATATATCAGCAGGAAGATAGCTTACATAGCCATTAAGGTATTGATGATTTTCCATATCCATGAGGAACAGGGACGAATCCGTCGATCCATACACATATTCAAAGGATAGCATTTGCCCTTCTTCATTGGAGTAGATATAGAATTTGCCAGTTCCGCGGTCCACTTCGGTCACCAACGTATACCCATCGAATTCCTCAGGCAGGCGGTAATTGTACTGTACATCCGGCGGTGTGGTATCTTCTGTATAGTATTGGAAATAACTTCCAAATGTGGTACGGATCCATCCGTTGACCGCGGCCCGGACGGTGGGACTGGCAAGATACAGCGTGGCCAGGGCAGTGAGCAGCACCACCAAAACCGCCGCCGCCTGCCGCAGCCGGGACTGTACCGGATGCTCCGTCCGGCGGATCAGGGAACGCAGCTTTCCCTCGAAGGCCGCAGAGAATTGGTGCGGACAGGCCGGGACCGAATTGACCATCGCATCGGATACCTCGCTGGCGGCTGCAGCCAGCATTTCTTCGGTTATCAAATCAGCTCCGCCTCCCTGCACAGAATTTCCAGCTTTGTCTTGGCTCGCTGCTCCAGCTTAGCCGCATTGGCAGCCGTCAGGCCCAGCAGCTTGCCGATCTCCCGGGTGGAATAGCCATGGTGGTACTTTAGCAGCAGGACCTGCCGGTACCGGGCAGGGAGCTTTGCCATGCACCGAGCCAGCTCGTTGGTGCCGGTGTACTCCACGGTTAGGCCAACAGTCTCCTCGTTGAAAGGCAGCACCGGGTGCCGCTTCTTCTGACGGTAGATGTTGATCGCTGTGTTCTCAACAATCGTAACAACGTAGCCCTTCGTTTTTGGACATTCCGGATCAGAAATTTTATGAATATTTTCCGCAACCTTTACAAAGGCATGGTGAACCGCATCCTCCGCGTCGTGCTCGTTGTGCAAAATGGCGTATGCCGCGGCGTACAGGATGTCCTTGTACAGCGAATAGATTTTTTCAAATTTCGACTGCTCGACAGGGGAGTCGATCATTTGCAGATAGATCAGCATAGGTACCTCCCAAAAAGGATAATCCCATTATATACCAAAGGGCATTTTTCGTCAAGCAGCCGCCCGCCGGTGACAAAACACTTGTCTTTTTCGCCCAAATGCGCTACAATGTTTTAAAATGGGAGAAATGGGGGAATACCATGATCTGCAGTGTGAAAACATTGGGAATCACCGGCATCCAGGGTGCCGGGGTGGTGGCGGAGTGCTATATCTCCAACGGCCTGCCCGGCTTTGATATCGTGGGCCTGCCGGATGCCGCCGTCAAGGAAGCAAGGGAGCGTGTCCGGGCCGCGGCAAAAAATTCCGGCCTTCATTTTCCCACCAGCCGCATCACGGTGAATCTGGCACCTGCCAACCTGAAAAAAGCGGGCACCCACTATGACCTGCCTATCCTTTTGAGCATCATGGCAGCCTCCGGCGGTGTCCGCCGTCCCAAGAGCACCAGTGCCTTCATCGGCGAGGTGAGCCTGGAGGGAACGCTGCGCCCGGTATCGGGTGTGCTGCCCATGGCACTGGCTGCCAAGCGGGAGGGCATCCAGGCCCTTTTCGTTCCTGCGGAAAACGCGGCGGAGGCTACCCTGGCCCGTGGCCCGGCGGTCTATGGCATCCGCAACATCCGGGAGCTGGTGGCGGGCCTGAACGGCGAAACGGTGCTGAAGGAGGAGCCCATGTGGCTTCCCGAAAAGACGGATCTCAACAGCCCGGATTTTAAGGATGTTCTGGGCCAGGAGAATGTAAAGCGGGCCCTGGAGGTGGCGGCAGCCGGCAGTCACAATGTGCTGCTGATCGGCCCGCCCGGCTCCGGCAAGAGTATGCTGAGCAAGCGCCTGCCCTCCATTCTTCCCGATATGACCTGGGAGGAAGCCCTGGAGGTCAGCCAGATCTACTCCGTGATGGGTATGCTGACAGCCCGGGAGCCTCTGGTGACCCGGCGGCCCTTCCGCAGCCCTCACCACACCATTTCCAATGCCGGACTTGCCGGCGGCGGCAGCAACCCACGGCCGGGCGAGATCTCCATGGCCCACAAGGGCGTGCTGTTCCTGGATGAGCTTCCGGAATTCCGCAAGGACACCCTGGATATGATGCGCCAGCCCCTGGAGGATGGACAGGTGACCATCTCCCGTGTGGTGGGCGCGGTGACTTACCCCGCCGAATTTATGCTGGTGTGCGCCATGAATCCCTGCAAGTGCGGCTGGTACGGCGACCCCAGCGGGCGCTGCACCTGCTCGGAGCAGGCGGTCCAGAATTACCGCAGCCGCATTTCCGGGCCGCTCCTTGACCGCATCGATATCGTTGTGGAGGTTCCGGCGGTCCATTTTGAGGAGCTTCGGGCCAGGGCGGAGGCGGAGCCCTCCTCCGCGGTGAAGCAGCGGGTGGATGAGGCACGAAGCCGGCAGCACCGCCGGTTTGGCGGCAGCGGCGGCATGTGCAACGCCCGGATGGGCCCGGACCAGATGCGCAAATTCTGCGCCCTGGACGAGGAATGCGCCGCTCTGATGAAGCAGGCCTTTGACACCATGGGCCTGACGGCACGAAGCTACGACCGTATTTTAAAGGTAGCCCGGACCGTCGCCGACCTGGACGGCAGCGAGGAGATCCAGCCCCAGCACATCGCCGAGGCCATCCAGTACCGGGCGGTCAATCTGGGAAATAGATAAATACGTACAATGTTGTCATCCTGAGCGAGCGGAAGCGAGTCGAAGGATCTTGGCATGTCGTTAAGTGCAAGAGTGAAATTGGTGCGAAGATTTCTCGACGCGCCTGCGGCTTGCTCGGAATGACAGCGTTTGTTGATAATGTAAGGAGATACTATGAAAGAAATCTTTTTGTTAAAGCTGGGCGAGATCGTCCTGAAGGGCGCCAACAAGCGCCAGTTTGAAGCCAAGCTGCGCTCCAACGTCAAGCGCAGAATGAAGGGCTACGGAAATTTCGACGTATACATCATGCAGTCCACGGTCTATGTGGAGCCCATGGATGAGCTGGCGGATGTGGACGGCGCATGGGAAGCCTGCCGCAGCATTTTCGGCGTGGTGAGCCTGTGCCGCTGCCGTCCCTGCGAAAAGGATCTGGATGCCATTTTTAATGCCATCGAGGAGTATCTGGGGGATGATCTGGAGTGCGCCGCCTCCTTTAAGGTGGAATCCAAGCGCTCCGACAAGTCCTTCCCCTTGAATTCCATCCGCATTTCCCAGGAAATCGGCGGCAGACTGGCGGAAGCCCATCCCACGGTGAGGGTGGATGTGCACCACCCCGACTATACGGTATTCGTGGAGGTCCGGGATCTGGCGGCCTATGGTAAGAAATTAGTAAAATGTTGAACAATAAAGGTGATGGAGGCAGGATAGGAAATTGGTTGGGATCAAATGTACCTGCTTGCAATACC
>CAZHEG010000105.1:0-4710 GCA_964531435.1 uncultured Oscillospiraceae bacterium
CGCTCAGATGCCCGTGGAGGCCGTTAGTCATAATAACCAATCGAGTGGGGGTGCCGGTTTCGGAGTAGCTGGGCGGCAGGAAAATGGCCGCCCGGGTGGTGGCGGTGCCGCCGTCGATGGTCTCAGCCTCCACGGTGAAGCGGTGGCAGTAGCCCTCCACCCCGATCATGCCGTACTGGCTGTCATAAATCACCACACCCGCCAGCTCCTCCACGGTCACAGCAGACTTATCGAGCTTGCGGATCAGACAGCCAACGGTCATATCCTCCGTGGCGGTGAAGCTGTCGGCGGTAGCGGATTTCAGCATGGTGGAATAATTTCCGTCCACCAGCTGCCGGACAGAGAATACATAGCCCTCATCACTGATAGACAGGGTATGCCCCTTCTTCAGGCTGTAATTTACCACATATCCATAGATGTCGCTTTCCGTGATCTCACAACTATCCGCCACAAGCAGTCCAGGCTGGACGGCGATCTCCTGATACAATGGCACCAGCGCGGTCTCCTCCTGTGTTTCCGGCTCCGCCGCGAAGGTGATCAGGGTCACCTGGGGCAGCAAGGATACCAGCATCGCAATGGCAAGCACGAATGACAGCAGTCTTTTCATAGTGAATTCCTCCCGGAGGGTATAATTTCCCAATTTTCTCAATTATACGAAATCCCGCAATTTTCGTCAAGACGAAAAAAGCACCTCCGAAGAGGTGCTTTCGCTGAATTACGGATAGAATTACTCCTTGCCGATCTCCATGATATCGTAGGGAGTGGTCTGGTACACGAAGTAGTTGAGCCAGTTGGAATACAACAGATTGCCATGGCCCCGCCACCTGACGATGGGCTCCTGAGTATCGTCGTCGCCGGGGAAATAATTTTCCGGCACCGCGATGGGCAGGCCCAGATTTTTATCCCGCAGATACTCGTTTTTCAGGGTATCGGGATCGTATTCGGAGTGTCCTGTAATGAAGATCTGCCGTCCGCCCTTGGTCATCACGGCATAAACGCCGGCCTGGGTGGAGGATGCGATGATCTTCAGCTCCGGGACAGCCTCAATATCCTCCCGGCGCACGGTGGTGTGGCGGGAATGGGGGGCGTAGAACACATCGTCAAAGCCCCGCAGCAAAATGGAGCGCTTATAGTCCGCGGTGTGGGGATAGACACCAAAGAGCTTTTCCGGCAGCTGGAACTTAGGGATGCCATAGTGATAGTATAGTCCCGCCTGGGCACCCCAGCAGATATGGAATGTGGAATGGACATTCCGCTTGCTCCACTCCATGATCTCACAAAGCTCCTGCCAGTAGTCCACATCCTCAAATTCCATATGCTCCACCGGCGCGCCGGTGATGACCATGCCGTCAAACTTGCGGTGCCTGATCTGGTCAAAGGTCTTATAGAAGGATAGCATATGGGACTGGGCCACATTTTTGGACTCATGGGACTTCATCTGTAGCAGCTCCAGGTTCACCTGCAGGGGTGTATTGCCAAGAACGCGGCTCAGCTGGGTCTCCGTTGCGATCTTGGTGGGCATCAGGTTCAGCAGGACGATCTCCAGCGGACGAATGTCCTGACTGACGGCCCGGTTCTGGGTCATAACAAAAATATTCTCCTGCAGCAGCGTTTCCGCCGCAGGCAGGTCATTGGGGATTCGAATGGGCACGGCGATATCTCCCTTCGGAGGCTTCTCGATGCATTTCGCATCTTTTCAGCAAATTTCTTACCATTCTACCCCAGATCGCTGATTTTGTCAACAACCGTGCCCTGATAGTAATAGGTCAGGATCTCGGCAAAGCCGCTGCCCGCGGCTGCCATGGCGTCGGCGCCGTACTGGCTCATTCCCACCCGGTGCCCCTTCCCTTTTGTGGTCACCGTGATGCCCCCCTCGTCCGCCACCATGGTAAAGGCGGTGGAATTCAGCCCCAGCAGGGTCCGAAGCTCCTTTCCCGTGTAGGTGATGCCCGCGATGACCATGGTCGCCACCCCGCCGCCGTCGGTATAGGTCACCGCCCCCAGCCAGGTCGTGGGGCTCCCCTTCAGGGTCCTGCCCAGCTTTTCCGCGAAGGCCGCTTTTTTAATGTACACTTCCTTTTCGAAGCTTCCCGCCTCCTCTTCCCCGGGGCTGTCCACCGCCTGCAGATAGGGCACATCCTTGCCCCACACCGCCGCGGCATCCTCCGTCCGTCCCCCGGAGCAGGAGAAGTAGGTCGAATCGATCAGCTCCCCCTCATAGGTCAGCACCAGTCCCGCCGTTGCTTCCACAGCATCCGCCACCTTCTGAAGGTCATCCTGTGCACCCCACCCGGAGAGGTACTTTTCATCCGTCATGTAATTCTGGCAGCAGCTGGACACGGTGCACACCGCGCCGCCGGAATGCCTGTCCCCCCGCTGCACCCGCCGCAGCGCATAGGTCCGGGCTACCACCGCCTGGGCTTTCAGGGCCTCCTCCTCAAAATAGGCCGGCATCTCCGCCAGTACAACACCCCGGACATATTCCTCCAACTCCATTTCCACCAGTCCGTCCTCCATCAGCACCGGTATGAAAATTTCCTCGTATTCCCACACCGTCTCCCCGGGCACCGTAGTGCAGACGGTGGTCTGCGCCGTCTGCTCCGGCTCCTCCGGCTGCCTGTTCGCACCCAGGGTGACGATCATCTGGGGCAGCAGCATCCCAAGGGCAGCCGCAGCCAGGACCCGCACCCATTCTCTATCCATCCTGATCCCTCCCTTTTTCCATATCTTATCAGGGGCGGGGCGCAAAGAGAGTCGAAAGTGTGGAATGACTTTCCAATTTCAAACTTAACTTGACAGGACACCATTCGTCAGGGTATAATTTATTATGACAACCATCGCCCAGCTTCTTTGAAAGGTAGCACCTATATGAACAGATCCGCAAAACGCATTCTTCCGATCCTTCTCGGGATCGTGATCATAGCCAGCACCCTCTGGTATCTTTTTATTTACGATATGAATTTCACCCGGGATATGCTGCTGGCACAGGCCCGTCATTTTGACAACACCGGCAACCATTCCCTTGCCTCCTGGTTCTATGACCAGGCTTACCGCCAGTCCGGCAATGACGAAACCGTGGCAATCGAGCTGGCTGAGCAGTTCCGCTCCGCGGGGAACTATACCAAGGCCGAGGTGACCCTCTCCAAGGCCATCGCCGACGGCGGCTCCGCCCAGCTTTACATCGAGCTGTGCAAGGTATACGTGGAGCAGGATAAGCTGCTGGACGCCGTGACCATGCTGGATCACATCGCCGACGCAACCGTTCGGGCCCAGCTCAACGCGCTCCGTCCCGCGGCCCCCACTGCCACGCCGGATCCCGGCTACTATGGCGAGTACATCACCGCTACCGTTACCGGCGGCAGCGGCACCCTTTACCTGACCACCAACGGCGAGTATCCCTCCACCGGGGACGAGCCCTCCGACGGCACCGTTTCCCTGGCAGCCGGCGAGAACACCGTGTACGCCCTTGTGGTGGGTGAAAACGGTCTGGTCAGTCCCCTGTCCATCTTCGGCTACACCATCAGCGGTGTCATTGAGGAAGTGAGCTTCACCGACAGCCGCATTGAAGCGGCTGTACGAAAGGCCCTGAATGTGGACAGCGCCGCCACCATCCTCTCAAGCGACCTGTGGACCATCACCGCGCTGGAGCTGCCCGAGGGCGCAGACAGCTATGAGGATCTTGGCATGCTGACCTATCTTGAAAAGCTGACCGTGATCGGCGGCACCGCTTCCGGCTGCCAGCCTCTGAGCACCCTGACCCACCTGTCCGAGCTGACCATCCGGGATTGCTATGTTTCCAATTCCGATCTTTCCGTCATCGCTTCCCTTCCCGCGCTGACCAAGCTGACCCTCTCCGGCTGCGGTCTTTCCGGCATTGATGCCCTGTCCGCTGCCGATGGGCTCACCTACCTGGATCTGAGCGACAATTCCATCCGGGATCTGAGTGCCCTGTCCTTTACCGCCACCCTGACCAGCCTGGATCTCAGCGGCAACGCCCTGACCAGCCTGAACGCCATCAGCTCCCTGGCAGGACTGCAGTCGCTGGATGTTTCCTACAACTCTTTGACCTCCGTGGGTCCCGCCGCCGGCTGCACCCAGCTGAAGGAGCTGAACATCAGCAACAACATGATCACCTCTGTGGCCGGCCTGGATGCCCTGACTGCTCTGGAAAACCTGGACGCCTCCCACAATGATCTGACCGACATCTCCCCCCTTGGACTTTGCACCGGCCTGAAAACCCTGGATCTGTCCAGCAACCAGCTGACGGATATCTCTTCTTTGTATCCGCTGACCGGTCTGGAGCACCTCTATTTCTCCCGCAACCAGGTCAGCGTCCTGCCCAACTGGGGAAAGAAAAACGCCCTGGTCACCATCGACGGCAGCTACAACCAGATCAGTATTATCGCCGGGCTGGCGGGCTTTGAGAAGCTGAATTACGTCCTCATGGACTACAACGAGATCAACTCCGTGGATGCCCTGACCTCCTGCCCCAACCTGATCAAGGTCAGCGTTTACGGCAACCCCGTCACCGACGTATCCGCCCTGACGAGCCAGAGCGTCATCGTCAACTACAACCCCCTGGGTGAATGATCGTCAACCATCTAGCAAAACGAGCCTGCGGCAATTCATCGTTGCCGCAGGCTCGTTATATTTGCTGTCGATATTCTTATGCGCGCCGTTCCAATTTCCGGCAGGTGATCTTTCCCGGCT
>CAZHEG010000106.1:0-4622 GCA_964531435.1 uncultured Oscillospiraceae bacterium
AGTTGAGTTCCTTCTCCAGATCCTGCAGGCGCAGGCTTGTGATTTTATATTCCTTTGCCATATTTACAAATCCTTTCTCAGATAAAAATATCCATAGCTCCCTACATTATAGGCAACAAATGGGGAACAGTCAAGGTATTTTTGCCGATTTTTCTGATTATTTGCTCTTCAGCGCGTCAATTGCCGCAAGGATCTGGGGATCCTCCATGGGTTCAAGGACACCGGCGTAGATCGCGGAGGCAGTCTCGCTGTCCACTTCCACCACCACATCCGGCACCAGGCCGCCCACCTCCGCCAGGCTGACGCCGTTGGGGGTGTAGTATTTGCCCACGGAGATGCACACGGCAGAGCCGTCATCCAGGCGGAAGGTGTTCTGGAAATAGCCCTTGCCGCAGGTCTGGGTGCCCACAGTGACCGCCGCGTCATACTCGCTGAGCGCAGCGGCAAAGAATTCCGCCGCGGAATAGGAGCTGCCGTTGACCAGCACTGCCATGGGGATATCCAGGCAGGCAGCATCCGACAAATCCTCCTCCACCGTTCCGTCGTAATATTCGCTTCGGAACAGCAGGCCCTCGGGCAGCAGGTAGTTCAGGACCTCCACCAGCTCCTTCTTGTAGCCGCCGGGGTTATAGCGGACGTCGAAGATCAGCTTCTCCGCCCCCTGGTCCAGCAGCTCCTCAATGGCAGCAATGGTTTCGGAAGCGCAGCGGGAATCGAAATTCACGATGGTCACAAGACCGATGCCATCCTCCAGCATCCGGGCAGTGGCAACGGCAGTCTGAATCTGTCTGCGCTCCACGGTCACATCCAGGCGCTCCCCTTCCCGGCTGAGGGTCAGCACGACGGTGGTGCCTTCCGCGCCCTTGATGAGATTGCCCGCGTCAGTCAGGGTCATGCCGGCAATACTGGTACCGTCCACGCCGGTAATGATATCGCCATAGATGATGCCTGCTTCCTCTGCCGGGCCGCCGGAAGTGACCTGCACCACGTCCATTCCCAGCCCGTCCCCGTTGAGCTGGACGGTGATGCCCACGCCCACATAGGAATTGGCCATCTGCTGGACATAGCTTTGATAGGCTTCCGCGGTCATATAATAGCTCCACCGGTCGCCCAGGGATTCCACCATTGCCGCGGCGGCGGAATCCTCCGCGGCTGCCTTGTCCCACTCGCCGATGAATACGCTGTCGATCAGATTTTCCAGTTCCTCCAGCTTTCCCTGGCTGTCGCTGACCGACAGGAAAACGCAGGTCAGGGTCAGGGCGCAGCTCAAGAGCGCCACCGCAACATAGGAGAGAACCTTTAAGATTTTGCTGTTCATAGATTTTCGTCACCTCATAGCATTATTCCCACAGCTCCATGGATGAAGCTGTGGGAGTATGTTTAGCCAATATAGTCCATGGGATTAACGGAGGAACCGTTATAGAAAACGCCAAAGTGCAGGTGGTTGCCGGTGGACTTGCCGGTGGTGCCGATACAGCCAATGACCTGGCCCGCGCCAACCACATCGCCCGCACTGACGAAGGGCTTGCAGCACATATGCAGATATGTAGTGCGGTATCCGTCCAGGTGGTCGATGGTCACATAGTAACCGGCGCTGCTGTCATAGGTCGCCGCCACCACCACACCGGAACGGGCGGCATAAATGGGAGAGTCGGTGGTTCCATTCTTCTTCATCCGGCAGGCAGCCGCCAGGTCAACACCGTGGTGGAAACGGTAGTCGCCGTCCACGGGGTGGATCCGCCAGCCGTATGCACTGGTGACAGAGCTGTAGCTGCAGGGAACCACCCAGGTGATGCCGCTCTCATCCACCTTGGTCTCGCCGCCCTTGTTCTTGTAGCCGGTGGCATCAGTGGGGATGGTGGGTGCGGTGGTCAGGGTCGCCAGGTATTCGGCATAGACGGCGGCGTCATAGTCCAGCTTCGCCTGGCCGATGGCGACTTCCAGCTCGGCGAGCTCTTCCTCGTAATCCGCCATCAGCGCCTCCAGCTCTTCACCCTTGGCGGTGAGCTGGTTCAGCAGCTCCTGGGATTCGGCGCTTTTCAGCAGAAGCTCTTCCTGGGTGGCAGCCAGCTCCTCCTTGGCGGCAGCCAGCTCCTCACGCTCCACCAGCAGCTCCGCCCGGGCAGCCTCCACCGAAGCGGCAGCCTCCCGCAGCTGGGTCAGCCGCTTGGCATCGGACGCGGCGATCTCCTGGACGATGCTCAGCCGGTCCAGCAGATCCGTAAAGCTGGTGGCCTTAAAGAGGACAGACCAGTAGGAGAAATTGCCGTCCTCCTCCATGGCCCGGATCCGCTCCTTGTATTTCTCGTTCAGCTCCTGCAGCTCCTGCTCCGCCTCGTCCAGCTCCTCCTGCTTGTCCGCAATGAGGACATTGAAGGCGGCGATCTGCTCATTCATATTCTCGATCTGGGAGTAAAGCAGACCGATCTGCTGCTCGATGACGGTCTTCTGCGCAATCATATCCTTGATATCGCTCAGGTTTTCCTTCTGCTGCTGGGCCAGAGCCTTTTTCTCCGCCTCCAGCGCTTCGTTTTCCTTCTGCATCTGCTCGATCTGCTCCTTGATCTCCGAGGAGGACTGGGCAGCACGGACATGGGTGGGCAGCAAGCTCAGCACCAGGCCCAGCACCATCACGATGGCCATGATCAGCGCCATCAGCGATATCCAAAACTTTTTATTTTTCATAGGGTGCTCCTTTGATACTCGGTTAAACATTCATAAACTTACGGATGGAGGTCCAGCTGCCCACAACGCCAACGAACAGGCCGGCGGCAATGAAGGTGGTAAGCATGGGCACCAGCAGCTCCTGGAAGGGCTGCAGGGTCAGCAGCTGCAGGGTGTCCACCGTCTTCAGGGCGTTCAGCGCCCAGTCATACAGCAGCCAAAGCAGGCCGAAGGAGACCCCCGCGCCGATCATGCCCAGGGTGAAGCCCTCCACCACAAAGGGCAGGCGGATAAAGCTGTTGGTGGCGCCCACCATTTTCATGATGGCGATCTCGTCCCGGCGGTCATACATGCCAAGCTTGACGGTGTTGGAAATGATCAGCAGCGACACGATCAGAAGCACGGCGATAAAGACGAAGGACACCACCCGCAAAACCTCCTGCAGGGTGGAAAATCCCGCTGCCAGCTCATACTCCGCAACGGTCTTTACCACGCCGTCGATGGTCTCGATCTCGCTGACTGTTTTCGACAGGTAGGCGTTATCCTCCAGAATGACCACAAAACGGTGGCGCAGGTCGTCAGCCTCCAGGCCGCCGAAGGCATCGTCATAGCCGTGATCGGAGAGGAAATTCTCCAGCGCCTCCTCCCGGGAAACGAAGGTGGCCTGAAGCACATTGTCCACCATGTTGATCCGGGTGCCGATGCTCTTGGCCTCGGCGTCGGACAGCTCGCTGTCAATGTACACCAGGACCTCATTGGTCTGGTTCAGTTCCTCCACCATGATGTTCACATTGTACATCACGCAGGAAAAGGTGCCTACGATCAGCAGGCAGGCCACTGTAACACAGATGGCCGCAAAGGACATGAAGCTGTGGAGGAAAATGCCCCGGATGCCCTCTTTGATCAGGTAGCCGATATTATTGATTCTCATAATGATAGTAACCGTCCATTCCGTCACTGATGATAAGGCCGTTGTCGATGGCGATGGTCCGCTTGGGGAACCGGTCCACCAGATCCCAGGCATGGGTGACCACCAGCATGGTGGTGCCCAGATTGTTGATCTCCTGCAGCAGGCTCATGATATCCATGGCCATGGCGGGGTCCAGGTTGCCGGTGGGCTCGTCGGCGATGATGGTGGAGGGATTGTTCACCAGGGCCCGGGCAATGGCAAGCCGCTGCTGCTCACCGCCGGACAGCTCGCCGGGATGGCGGCGGCTCTTGGTGTCCAGGCCAACCAGGTTCAGCACATAGGGCACACGTTCCCGGATCTCCCGGCTGCGGGCGCCGATGACACGCATGGCAAAGGCCACATTGTCATAGACCGTCATGTTCTCGATCAGGCGGAAATCCTGGAACACAACGCCGACGGTGCGGCGCAGGTAAGGAATCTCACGCTTGCGGATGCGCTCCAGGGAATAGCCGTTGACGTGGACATTGCCGCTGGTGGGCTTCAGCTCGCCGGTGATCAGCTTGATTATGGTAGACTTTCCGGAGCCGGAGGGGCCCACCAGGAAAGCAAATTCTCCGTCTTCGATCTGCATGGAAACGCCCTTCAGGGCCTTGGTTCCTACAGAATAGGATTTGGTAACGTCGGTAAATTCGATCATAGCTATATTACTCCAATTATAGGGTACGAAAATTGTAACATGGTGCAGCCGCCATTGTCAATGCGTTTACATAAAATTTAAAGATTTTTCCAGTGGAAAAGTCCTCTCCCCGCACCGGGTAAAAAAAGAGCTGCCGCAGTTTCTGCGGCAGCTCAGGATCGGCTTTTTTTATCTTGCGTCGCGGCTGGACAGGTACTTGCGGACCATCAGGGCCACCTTAAAGACGATGGCATGGTCAAACTGGCGCAGATCCAGGCCCGTCAGCTTCTTGATCTTCTCCAGGCGGTACACCAGGGTATTGCGGTGGACGAAGAGCTTGCGGGAGGTCTCAGACACGTTCAGGTTGTTCTC
>CAZHEG010000107.1:0-4618 GCA_964531435.1 uncultured Oscillospiraceae bacterium
ACCACCAGAAGATCCTGGGCCTTGGCCCTTTCGGAGAAGGCGTTGGCATCGCCCCCGGGGGCCTTGATAAACAGGTAGAACGCGCCGTCGGGCTTCGCCATCTCGTAGCCCATGGCGGTAAGCCCATCGTAAAGGGCCCGGCGGTTGCGGTCATAGGCCCCAAGATCCGGCCGCAGATGGGCACACCGGGCGATGACCTTCTGCCACAGGGAGGGGGCACAGACATGGCCCATCCCCCGGGCGGCTCCCGCCACGGCAGCATAGAGGGCGGCGCTGTCGGTGGCCTGCCGGGGCACATAAACATAGCCGATGCGCTCGCCGGGAAGGCTCAAACTCTTGGAATAGGAATAGCACACCACCGTATCGGGGTAGATGCTGGGAATAAAGGGGGCGGCGCAGCCGTAGGTCAGCTCCCGGTAGGGCTCGTCCGCCACGATATAGATGGGATGGGCGTACTCCGCCGCCTTCCGCTTCAATAGCTCTGCCAGAGCGGTGAGGGTCTGGGCGGTGTACACCACGCCGGAGGGATTGTTGGGGGAATTGATGATGATGGCGGCGGTGTGCTCCGTCAGCAGCTCCTCCACCGCCTTCAGGTCGATCTGAAAGCCGGGGACATCCGGGGGCACCACCTTGAATTTCAGCCCGGCACACTGGGCGAAGGGCTTATACTCCGGGAAATAGGGGGCGATGGCCAGAATTTCCCCATCCTCCACCGCCAGGGCCCGGAATACCGCCGTCAGCTCCGGGGCCGCGCCGCAGCCCAGAAACAGATCCTCCGGCCGGACGCCCGCGTCATAGCGACCGTTGAGATCATCGGCGATGGCCTGCCGGGCGGCATAATCACCCACCGCGGAGGTGTAGCCATGGACCGCCAGGGAATCGGTGTCCGCCAGAATGGCCCGGATGGCATCGTTGACTTCCGGGGGCGAGGGGATGGAGGGGTTGCCCAGGGAGTAGTCGAACACATTCTCCCGGCCCACCTCCGCCGCCCGGCGGCAGCCGTATTCAAACAGGTCCCGGATGCAGGACCGGTTGGAGCCAAGCTGATATGCAGTTTCGTTGATCATAACATTTCCTCCCAAACAAAAGCAGGCACCGCCATGTTACAGGTACAGCGGCTGACTGGGGTCAAAGCCCTGGGGCTTGTAAGTAACAGAGCCGATGGGCTTTCCGCTGATGCCATACTTGCTGCTGTAACCGAACAGGTTTACATAACGTTCCAAATCCGCCTTTTCTTCCTCCATGCAGCGCATGACCTCCAACGTCGCCAGCACATCATCCACCGCCCGGTGGGAATTTTGCACCTTGCCCGTCAGGCCGTAGGCATCGATGGCATTGGCAAGACGGTGGGGGAAGCTGCGGCGGTCCTTATACACGGTCAAAAGATCCAGCTTGTCCTTGCCCTTCAGGATCATGGGGTCGCCGCTGCGCAGCAGCAGATAGTATAGAAAGCTCAGGTCAAAGTGGGCATTGTAGGCCAGCAGCAGCGTTCTCCCGCCGATCATCTCCGCGATATCCCGGCAGACCCGGGTCTTGCTCTTGCCCCGCTCCAGAATGTCCTGGGTGGAGATTCCCGTAAGGGCGGTGATGTTGGCGGGCACCGCGTTTCCCGGGGTCAGGGTCACCAGCTCGTCGTACTCCTGCACCACCACGGCCCGTCCGTCCCGGTGCTCCACCACGATGGCGGCAAACTCGATGATCTCATCCCGGGCAAAATCCAGCCCCGTGGTTTCGGTATCGAACAGCACCAGGCGGTCATATTTTGTAAATAATGTATCAAATTCAGCCATTTTTATCCCTCCTGCTCCGCCAGCAGCTGCGCCCGCCGGAATTTGCTCCGGTGCTCGGGGCGCAGACCGAACTCCTGTGCCAGCATGGCGGCAAAGTCGGAGGCCACCGCATCGGGGCCCTCCTTCAGCTCCACCTCCACCTCGCACAGGGGCAGCTCCTTCCCGCCGCCGGTGAGAACGCCGTGATCCAAAGCAAGCTCCACCACTCCATGCTCCAGGGCGATGGATGCCGCCCGCCGGGTAAACCGGGCACCGCAGACCTCCCGGATGCCATTTGCCGTCAGAGCCAGCAGCTCCGCCGGGGCTCCAAGTTTACATAATTCTTCAACCATGGTTTCCGGAGCATCCCACTCCAGCTCCCATTCCCCCCGGCTTCCGTCGGACAGAGGCGTTTTCACGGTGCAGACCGCCACGCCGTTTTCCCTGCGCTGGCGCAATGTAACATGGCGCTGGGCCAGCACTCCATCCGCCGTGTCGTAATAGGCGGACTCCATGGTGATGGGCCGGAAGGGGCCGTATTTTTCCTCAATGGCAGCCTGAACCTCCACTGCCGCGGCAAACTTCAATTCGTATTCTCTGCCCATAACCATATCCTCCCAGGCGTACTGCGTTTTTTGCAGGACTATTATACACCCATCCCACAGCCATTGCAAGAATCTTTCCCGGCTTTCCCGTTCCGACAAAAATTTCGGTGGTGCCGTGATAGGATTGTAGCACAAAAGCGGAAAGGATGGTACATATGATGGTAACGATCGGCATTTATCTGCGCCGGTGGCAGCGGACAGCACGGCGGTGGATGGGGGAGCCCTGGGTCCAGACTCTGGCCCAGGGGACGGGGCTATTTTTAGCCGGGCTGCTGCTCAGCGCCGCCAGCCTGAGCAATTTTGCCACCACCTTTACCCTGGGGCTGCTGGTCAGCGTCAGCGGATGGCCTGCGGTGCTCATCGCCGCCGGGGGCGTCTGCGGGTATTCCCTGTTCTGGGGCGGGGCCGGGGCCCAGGGGGTCATCTGGATCTGCGCGGCACTGCCCGCGGCGCTGCTGCTGAACGGGCGGCAGATCGTCCGCTCCACCCCCTGGCTGATGCCGGTGCTGGCGGGGGTCATCGCGGCGGGCACCGGGCTGGGGTTTCAGATCCTATTGCAGGAAGAGGTGGCCATTGGGCTGTATCTGCTGCGGGTAGCGGTGGCGATCCTCTCCGGGCGGCTGTTTTCTGCCCTGCAGCAGCGGCGGGACGCGGTGCTGGAATGGCTGGTCTGGGGCATCGCGGTGCTGGCCCTGGCTCAGGTGCGCCCCATTCCGTATTTCGGTCTGGGCTATATCGCCGCGGGAATCGCCGCTGCCGCCGGGGCATTCCCCGCCGCGGCCCTGGCGGGACTGGGACTGGATCTGGCCCAGGTGACCCCAGTGCCCATGACGGCTGTCCTTTCCTTAAGCTATCTGCCCCGGCTGATTCCGGGGATTCCCAAGCGGATCGTGTGCTGCATCGCCCCGGCGGTGTACATATTCATCATGGCGGTGTGCGGCCTGTGGGACATTCAGCCCCTGCCGGGGCTGCTCCTTGGAGGGCTGACCGCCTACCTGCTGCCGCCCCGGCCGGATGTGGCCCGGCGGCGGGGCGAAACCGGCTTCGCCCAGGTTCGGCTGGAAATGGCATCATCGGTGCTGCGGCAGACGGAGGATCTGCTGCTGGACACCGAGGAGGGGCCCATTGACGAGGCGGCCCTGATGTCCCGGGCGGCAGAGCGGGCCTGCGGCAGCTGCCCCTGCCGCAACAATTGCAGGGAGGATCCCGGAAGCCTGCCCACCACCCTGCTGCACAAGCCCCTGGGCAGCGGCGCGGACCTGCCCATGACCTGCCGCAAATCCGGGCGGCTGCTGCAGGAGCTGCGCCGCAGCCAGGAGCAGCTGCGCACCATCCGGGCAGACCGGGACCGCCGGGCGGAATACCGGGCGGCGGTGGCCCAGCAGTACCGCTTCCTTTCGGATTATCTTCAGGATCTGGCGGACGCGCTGAGCCGCCGGAATGAGCCGGGGGTGCAGCAGTTTCAGCCGGAGCTTGCGGTGTGCTCCGCCAGCCACCAGGGGGTCAATGGGGACCGGTGCTTCTGGTTTGCCGGAGTTGGATACCGCTATTACATCCTTTTGTGTGACGGCATGGGCACCGGGGCGGAGGCCGCCCGGGACGGCAAGACTGCGGGAAATATGCTCAAGCGGCTGCTGAGCGCCGGATACCCGCCGGAATATGCCCTGCGGACCGTCAACAGCTTCTGCGCCCTCCAGGGCCGGGCCGGGGCGGTGACCATCGACCTGGCGGAGCTGCAGCTGGACACGGGCAAGGCCGCCGTGTACAAGTGGGGCGCAGCCCCCAGCTACGTTTTCCTCCGGGGGGAGCCCATAAAAATCGGGACAGCCGCGCCGCCTCCAGGGCTGTCGGTGACCGACGGCCGGGAAACGGTGGAACGGCTGTCCCTTCGCAGAGGGGAAACGCTGGTGCTGCTCAGCGACGGCGCGGGCGGAGAGGATGCCCTGTCGTCGCTTTTGATGGGGGCAGGGGAGGCCCCGGGAGAGCTGGCCGCCAGAATCCTGGACCAGAGCCAGCGGTCAGGGACCGACGACGCCACTGTCGCTGTGGTGCGCCTTACATCCCTGAACGTGTCTGCATAATATCACATATTCCGCGCAGAATTTGTCGAAACACAAGATGTGGGATATTATTTTGCAGAAAAACCACAATATTTTGATTTTAGAGATATTTTAGGAATACAAATTTCGGTTTATCGTTCACCTGGAGGTAATACCGTAGGGCGGCGGCTTGCTGCCGCCGAGC
>CAZHEG010000108.1:0-4569 GCA_964531435.1 uncultured Oscillospiraceae bacterium
TTGAGCAAGCAATTCAAAATCATGCACAGTTGCTATAAAGACAGAACCGGGAGCCATCGGCTCCCGGCTTGATTATTTACATTCAAAATAGCTACGGCGCATCCGTACTGTCTTTGTGACGATGCCCTCCTCTGCCATTTGGTGAAGGCGGGGCCCAAGTGTTTGCACTGTGTATCCATTTAATTCTGATATGTTCGATATCATTTCAGCAATAGTCATTTCGCCCTTTCCTTTTATTGCGTTTACAATATCTGCAAATTGGGCATCGCGCTCATTTTTCAACTGTGTCTGCTTCTCAGCTTCCTGTTGTATATATGTTTCGTAAATACGCCAATCTTCTTGTGTTACTCTTGGATGTGACGCCCAATCGGGATGATGGGCGATAGTTATTGTGTAATTTTGACCGATTTTGCAGATTTCTTTATTTTGCTGTAGTGCATTGATCCATGCGCTAATGCTACTATCAGTCATCCCAGTAGCGCAAGTGCACCCTGCCTTAATCTGTGCGTATGTTGCAGTTTCTTTTTCCTCAATGAAGCGGAATATTTCTTCAATGCTGTACTGTGCAACAAGGCCTTGTGCACTTGTTTTTCTGCCCTCTTGGGTAAACACTAACATTGCTTTTGGCTTTTGGGGCTTTGTAGGAAGCGGATATTGCTTCAAAAGTTGCTGTTGGATTTTGGATCGCAGTTCTTCAATGCGTGCTTCTAAATCAGCTACACTTCGTTCGTATGCAGTATTTGCGCTGTTCAAAGCATCATTCTCTTGAAGAATCAGCTGCGTCAATTCCGCAATACGGTTTTTAGTGTCACTCTTTTCTGCAAATTGGAAAAAACCTAATGTAGCAAGTTTTGCTTCTGCTGCACCCTTTTCATCTGTATATTGCTGTTTCTTTTGACCGTGTTCTGTTGTTTGAGCATCCCGTGTAGCCGAGATTTCTGCGAGCGATTCTGTTCTTTTTTGTTCCAGCAATTGTGTTGCGAGGGTATCACGCTGCGTTTTGATTGCCTTGCATTCCTCTACCCATCGCATACATTCGGAAATATAGTTGGCTTTTGCTACTTTGTAAACAGTTTTATTTAACTCGACTTCCTCTGTAGGCAAAGCGGGGGCTACACACTCTGCGATAGGAGCGGAACTTTCAGAAGGAACATCAATTATGCTGGCAGTATCTTTCTCAATATTCCGATACTTGCTGGTGAAAGATTTCCAATCAATGGGGATACCATTCAAATTTAGGTTTTTACGTGATGCCGGAACGGACACTCCCACATCAATCAAAGTCTTAATCTCAAAAGGCATGGGGTAGTTTAGGGTCAAGCCGCAATCCGGGCATTTATAAACGGTTGTAGTTTTTCCGTTAATGCCCGCAACCGCACCTCCGATACCAAACACAGCCGTTCCGATCGCACCCTTTACATAATCATATCCTTCTTTTTGTGTATCAGTTACGACATTCGGGCTGCCGCACGCCGCACAACGGTAAAGCGCCATGTTGATTCTCCTTTTTAGTGTTATGTTATAGATATGCCATTTGTTATTTTGCTTTTTCAATAATTTCTGTATCTCTACATTCGGGGCAGGAAATGCTAACAATATACTTGTCGGGGCAAATATCAACAAGACTAGCATGTGCGTTTGCTCTATTGACCCAATATACCACAATATCTCCTGGCTTTTTCACACAGACTTCCCACTCAAAGGTGTGTCCACATTTACATGTATATGTATCGTTTATCATAAACGCCATTCTCAAACATCCGCCCTTTCTCTCAAAAAATAAACTACATGCGCACTTAATCGCCTATGTAATTTATGTAATTTTACCAAGTTTGCCTATATAATTCAAGTAGAATTTTACTATATAGGCGGTGATTTCCTTGGATTACTACAAAATTGGACAGAGAATCCGTAAAATTCGTAAGGCGCATGGGCTTTCACAAGAGGGTTTAGCGGAAAAGGTGAATATCTCCACTACCCACATGAGCCACATCGAAACCGGAAATACCAAATTGAGCCTGCAAGTGCTTGTGGAGATTGCCGCCGCTCTTGAGGTTCGTACCGATGATCTGCTGAATGATACGCCCGTTGCGTCCACCAGCACCGTCATGGAAGAAATCGCTGCCGTTTTGGAAAGTTGCACCGCCAAGGAATCCAAGGTGATTGCGGATGTAGTCCGGGCAACGAAGCTATCTATGGATAAATACATATTCTGAGGGCGGCCAGATCCGCCCTTTCGCTATACTCAATGCAGCAGAGGGGGCGGCCGCAGATGGAAGAAAAGAAAGCACAGAAGCGTGTGCCGGGGTATAAGTCCGAGGGGCAGAAGTACAAATCCCTATTGGTGATGCAATACATACTGAAACACGCTGACGATGAACACGCTGTTACTGTTGGTCAGATCATGGATCACCTTGCCAAGTACGGAATTGAGGCCGAGCGCAGATCCATCTACCGGGATATTCAAGCCATAAACGATCTATGCTTTTAGTTGTTCCAAACACCAATGCTCAAACAACCGCAGCGTTTGCTCATAGCTTTTCATGGTTTTTTCACGCAGCTGTGTACTACGGCAATAAACCATAAATTCATTGATCTGCCAATCAAAATCCAAACAAATCATAATAAAACACTCCTGATCTTTATAGGTTCAAAATACCCAATAGATCAGGAGTGTTTATAGGTTCAAACAAAGCAATTTATCGGTTTGAATGCCACTTTTTCATATATATTTTCATAGCATTCATAGGTTTGGCTGCACAAGGAAAACGCCGAAAAAGTTTGGAATTCTCCGGATTTTCTTAGAAATTGCCAACTTCCTGGCTCTTTAACTGCAGCTGGAGCTTGTCCGCGATCAGGGCGATGAACTCCGAATTGGTGGGTTTTCCCTTGGTGTTGCTGACGGTATAGCCGAAGAACCGCTGTAAGGTATCCAGGTCGCCCCGGTCCCAGGCTACTTCGATGGCATGGCGGATGGCTCTTTCGACTCTGCTGGGCGTGGTGCCGAAGGTCTTTGCTACCTGAGGGTACAATACCTTTGTGATGGCGTTGATCACGTCCATGTCGTTGACGGCAATGATGATGGCTTCCCGCAGGTACTGGTAGCCCTTGATGTGGGCGGGAACGCCGATCTCGTGGATGATGCCGGTGACCATGGCCTCGATGCTGGATTTATCGTTTCTGCGCAGGGGAACGATCCGCTGGCTCTCCCCACCCCGAATCTCATCCAAGCGCTCCACCACAGCAGTCATATCGCAGGGCTTCATCATCAGGTAGCTGCATCCCAGGGCCGCCACCGCGTTGGCCACATACTCCGTGACAAAGCTGGATGTAGCCAGAGTCGCGGGCTTTTTCTCTATGGCGCCAACGGCCTTCAGCACCGCCAGACCGTCCTGCTTGCTCAGCATCAGGTCCACCACCAGCATGTCGGGCCTCATTTCCCGTGCCATGCGAATGGCCTGTTCACCGTCAGCGGCGGTTCCGATGACGCGATATACGCCGGACTGGTGCAGTGCGGCTGTTAGTCCGGCGCAAAATTCCTCGCTGCTGTCGGCGATCAATACGGTTGTAGTATGATCCATTCAATTATCCTCTCCTGTCATTTGAAGAATATCCCCTTAGAGGTTTACGCGGCACACATACCGCGTTGCGACAAATATAATTTAGCATGAAACTTTATGTTTTGCAACAAGAAAACGCAACAATCGCTCGCCTGAATTTTGCATATTTCGACAAAAATGAGATTAAACTGAACATTTTCGCAAATTTCGACAGATTTCGACAAAAAGGCGCCAAAAGGTTTGCGGTTGACGAAACCGCCAAGGGTGGTGTAGAATAGGGGCAAATGTTTTTCACAGGAGGAAAACCAAAATGAATGAAGTATGGAACCTGGATCCCATTTATAAGGGCTTTGACGACCCCGCCTTTGAGGCGGATATGGCTTCCCTGCGCCAGGCAGTGGCGGACTGCAATGCCTTCGCCGCCGGCCTTTCCGGGCTGGAGCCCCTGGATGGCCTGAAGCAGGGCATCGCCTGGAAGGAAAAGCTGGAGGATATCGCCATGAAGCTGGGCGGCTATGCCTCCCTGCGGATGTCCACCAACACCCGCGACAGCGAAGCCGGCTCCCGCATGGGCCAGGTGATGCAGCTGATCTCCGGCACCGCCGGTGCCCAGACCGCCTGGGAGCAGTGGGCTGCCGCGCTGCCCGGCCTGATGGACATTGTCCGCAATGATCCGGATCTGAAGGATTACACCTACCTCTTTGAGAATCTGCTGGAGGACAGCACCCACCTGCTGGGCAGCCTGGGCGAGGAGATCTGCGCCAAGCTGCACTTGTCCGGCGGCAGCGCCTGGAGCGACCTGCAGAGCTACCTGACCAGCACCGTGCCCGTCAGCTACAACGGCGGCACCACCAATCTGTCCACCATCCGCAACCTGGCCTACGACCCGGATCCCGCCGTCCGTAAGGCCGCCTACGAGGCGGAGCTGGCCTGCTATGACCGCATCAAGGACAGCGTGGCCTTTGCCCTGAACTCCATCAAGCTGGAGACCATTTCCGACTGCCAGCTC
>CAZHEG010000109.1:0-4495 GCA_964531435.1 uncultured Oscillospiraceae bacterium
TCGACCTCCAGCGTGACAGGCTGGCGTGCTAACCGACTGCACCACAGGGCCAGATTAAGTGGTGGGAACAACAGGGCTCGAACCTGTGACCTCCTGCTTGTAAGGCAGATGCTCTCCCAGCTGAGCTATGCTCCCGAAGTCGTTCCCGAGGTTTTTACCTCAGCGACGTGGTTCATTATACACAAGCTCCCCCATTTTGTCAAGAACTTTTTTCGCAAAATTTGAAATAATTTTGCATGGGCTGCCGGGGCTGTTTACAGCCCCGATACTGCCCTTCCCGCGGCGCAGGCCGTGGCCCACGCGATCTGCAGGTTAAAGCCGCCGGTATAGGCATCGCAGTCAATGATCTCCCCCGCGAAATAGAGTCCCCCCACCAGCTTCGACTCCATGGTCTTTGGGTCGATCTCCGACACCTTGATGCCGCCGGAGGTGATGATGGCCTCTGCCACAGGCCGCTTTCCCGTAACGGTGATCTCAAAGCCCTTCAGGCATTCCACCAGGCTTCTGCGCTGCTGCTTGGTCAGGGAGTTGGCCTGGAGCTGGGCGTCAATGCCGCACCGGCGCAGCACCACAGGGATCATGCTCCTGGGCAGCAGGTCGGTCAGGGCGTTCTCCATGGCCCGGTTCTGGTACATTTCCAGATCCCGCAGGATCCGCTGGTCCAGCTTCCCTTCATCCAGTGCCGGCTTCAGATCGATCACCAGGCGGCACTGGCCCTTCAGATGGGCGCTGGCGCTGAGGACCGTGGGGCCCGAAACACCGAAATGGGTAAAGAGCAGCTCGCCAAAATCCTTGTAGAGAACCTTATTCTTTTCATTTACCAGCTTCACCGCCACATTGCGCAGGCTCAGGCCCTGCATCTGCTGGCAGTCATCCCCTGCGGTCTCCAGAGGCACCAGGGAGCCCTCTGTGGCTGTGACCGTGTGGCCCAGGGCGCGGGCCATGGCATAGCCGTCGCCGGTGGAGCCGGTGGCAGGATAGCTCAGGCCGCCTGTGGCGAGGATGACCCAATTCGTCCCGATGGTCTCCTTCTCCGTCCTGACACCATAGACCCTTCCATCCCGGGTCAGGATCTCCCGCACCCGGGCCGTAGCCACGGTGACCTTCAGGCGGCGCAGCTCTCCTATCAGGGCATCCAGCACCGACTGGGAACGGTCGCTCACCGGGAATACCCGGTTGCCCCGTTCGGTTTTCAGCCGGCAGCCCGCCTTTTCAAAAAAGGCCATCACATCGCCGGGCGGGCAGGCAGACAGGGCACTGAATAAAAACCTGCCGTTTCGGGGAATGTTGCCCATGACCTCCTGCCAGGTGCAGTCATTGGTCACATTGCACCTGCCCTTTCCGGTGATCAGCAGCTTCTTTCCGAGCCGGTCATTTTTTTCCAGCAGCAGCACCCTCTGTCCATGGCCCGCCGCCGTGATGGCAGCATACATTCCCGCAGGACCGCCGCCGATGATGATTCCGTCGTAATTCATTATGTTCCCGCCTCACTGCAGTGCGCCTTCAGCGCCGCGCATTCTTCCTCTGTCAAATACCGCCATTTTCCCAGCTCCAGGCTGCCCAGCCGCAGATTCCCCTCAGAAATTCTGCGCAGCCGGGTGACCCGCATCCCGGCGGCTTCACACATTCTTCTGATCTGCCGGTTCCGGCCCTCATGGATGGTCACCAGATACTTGGCTTTATTTCCGTTTTCCCACAGCAGCTTTACATCGGGCCTGCGGATGCGGTAGCCATCCAGCTCGATGGGCCGAGCCAGCAACGCCGGTGCCCCGCTGTGGTGCCCGGTGACCCACACCTCATAGGTCTTATTCACCTGGTGCTTCGGGTGCATCAGGGCGTTGGCAAAGGCGCCGTCATTGGTCAGCAGAAGCAGCCCCTCGGAATCCATATCCAGCCGCCCCACCGGGTATACCCGAACGCCGCAGTCCGCCACCAGCTGGGACACATTGTCCCGCCCCTTTTCGTCGGACAGTGTGGTGACATAGCCTCTCGGCTTATTGAGCATGATGTACACATTCCCGCTTCCGGATGGGAGGGCTCTCCCATCCAGCTCAATGCGGTCGATTTCCGGATCGGCGCTGTCACCCAGGGACGCAGCCGCTCCGTTGACGGTGACCCGTCCCGCTTTGATCATCTCTTCCGCCGCTCTGCGGGAAGCGACCCCACGGGCGGATATTATTTTTTGCAGTCTTTCCTTCAATCGAACCACCCGTCCCAGAAATGTTTCTTTTCTTCCTTTTCGGTCTCCACGGTGCTTTCATACACCAGCGGCACCTTTCCGATGATCTCCTCACCGATGCAAACATAGGCATAGCCTGCCTGCTCCCCTGCCGCGATGGGGGCATACACAAAGCCGGGGCCGGACAAAACCGTCCTCACCTGCTCCCCCTGCGCCAGAGAGAAGGAAAAATCCTCCGCAGCGATCAGGCGGACCTGCTCCTGCTCGCCGGAGAGCACCTGGAGCGAACCCATCACATCCCCGGCCTGAACGATCTGCTGCACCGTATAATCCCCGAAGCCGTCATTGAGCAGGGCTTCATGATCTGCCCAGTCGTTTCCGTCGTTGATTGTGACACAGATCAGCCGCCGGCCGTCCCGGGTGGCGCTGGACACCAGAATGCGCCCCGCGGCCTTGGTGTAGCCGGTTTTGACACCGTCTGCCCCCTCCACACGCCATAGAAGCTTATTATGGTTGGTAAGCTGCCGCTCCCCCACCCGCACCGATTTGGTGCCCACCGTCTGGGCAAAGATGGGGTCGTCCATGGCATAGGCCGTCAGAAGGGCCAGATCCCTGGCGGTAGAGTAATGGTTGGGACTGTCCAGGCCGTGGGGATTTTCAAAGTGGGTCCCCGTCAGGCCCAGGCGAAAGGCCTTATCATTCATCAGTTCGGCGAAGCCCTCCACCGTGCCGCCGCAGTAGATCGCCAGCGCCACCGCCGCGTCATTGCCGGAGCGGAGCATCAGGCCGTACAGCAGCTCCTGGACGGTCAGCACCTCCCCCTCCTGCAGGTACATGGAGGAGCCTTCAACACCAACCGCTTCCTTGGGAATCTTCACCCGGTCCAGCACGTTGCACTGCTCGCAGACCACCAGCGCCGTCATGATCTTGGTGCAGCTGGCGATGAGGCTTCGGCCGTCCGCATCCTTTTCATACAGCACCCGCCCGGTCTCCGCGTCCATGACGATGGCCTTTTCAGCCGAGACCGCCCGGACCGGCAGCGGTAAAAGCAGGACGGCAGCCAGTATGACAGCCGCCGTCCTCGAAATCCATTTCTTCATTCTGTCTCACCCGGGTTTACTGTTCCCCGGCTTCGACGGAATTATGCTTCCTTTTTCTCGGTGCGGGAATCAATGAAAGCAGCCAGCTTGTCCAGCACATCGGGAACCTGCTCAACAATGCGGTCCGCAGTGGTATTGGCAGGAGCCGCAACAGGCATCATCCGCACGTTTCCATCCTTGACGATGAGGAAACAGATGGGAACCACCTTGACACCGCCGCCTGCGCCGCCGCCGAAGGGATTGTCCTGATGATTGACGTTCTTGGAAACGAAATCGCTTCCGCCGCCGCCAAAGCCAACACTGACCTTGGAAACGGGAATGATGGTCACGCCGTCGTGGGTGACGATGGGCTCGCCGATGACGGAATTCACATCCACCATCTCTCTGATCTTCTGAATGGTACTTTCCAGCATATTGGGAAGGTTATTGCTCATTTTTCTCAGCACCGCCTTTTTTGATATTCATAAATTGGATCAATGCCCGCAGGCCATACCGCACTCCCACATACAAAAGCCGTCCCAGAGTGATGGTAATATCCAGCCGGGCAAAAATATACGTTGTATCCGCTGTGAAGTCGCACTCCACCTGCACATCCCGCTTTTTGATGACGAAAAGCCGCTCCAGACTGGGCCAGAGGTTTCCCAGTGCCGCCCATGCCCTGCCGTAGTTCACCGCCAGGTCGCAGGGATCGTCCGCCGCCATGATAAGCTTGACCTCGATCCGGTTCAGCCGCAGCTTCCGGCGGAAGTCACCCAGCATCTGAAGGGCCGTATCCACCAGGGGGAGAAAATCCGTCAGCTTCATGCCGCCGGTGGCCTTTTCTTCCTTTGGCTTTTCCGGACTCTTCGCCGGCTTTTCAGCCCTGGTTTTCTTTGGCTTTTCCTCTTTTTCCTTCTTCTCCTTCTTGGGAAGGGGGAAAACGGTGATGCGGATGGGGCCCGCGATGACCTTCGCCAGTACACCGCCCTCATCATATTTCACGCTGACGCCCAGGGGCAGTACCGCAAGGAGTACGATCACCGCCAGCGCGACGAGCCAGCCCATCAGCCCTCCGGTGCGCCTTCCGGCGCTTCTTCCGTGACGGGCTCACCGAAGCTGACCTTTTCAATGGGCGGCAGCTCCTCCAGGGAGGAGATACCGAAGGTTTTCAGGAAATCGGGGGTGGTCTTATACTGAATGGGGCGGCCGGGAACGTTCAGCCGTCCCGCCTCCTCGA
>CAZHEG010000110.1:0-1505 GCA_964531435.1 uncultured Oscillospiraceae bacterium
CCTTGTTCTTCTCGTAAGCGATCTTGGAAGAAATGACATCCTTCTTAGAGGACTTGATGTTGGGCATGGTTACACCTCCTGTTCCCAGACGTTTTCATACAGATATGCATTATAACGCCTAATTCCCATAAAATCAATCCCTTTTTTCAAATTTTTTCAGAAAAAGTTTTATGGGCGGAACGCCGGGGCGGTATTCCCCGAAATCTGCTGTCAAGCCCCAAAATCACAGTCAAAATGACGCCCCTTGTGAAAAACACAAGGGGCGAAAAAGTGGGGAATTTGTCGGTTGCGGTCGAAAATGATTATGTAAACCCAAATGCATCCACATTCTGCATGCGCCTGTGGAAAAGGGCTGTGGATAAACCTGTGGAGAATGTGGAAAAGTTCCAGGTTTTCCACACCAATTGGGGAAAACCGGAAAATCCGAAGCCTTCTTCCTGTGGATATCCCGCCCGGATATCCACCCCATATTCCGCCGAAAAACGTGTTACGGAAACGTTGTGATCCCATCCTTTTTCGGAGCATTTTCGCCCCAATTGTTGAAAAATACAATACCCGCCCCTTTTTTGCCGGCCCATTTCCATCCTCTTCCAGTCAAAATTTGTGAAAATGGCACAAACCCCAGTGCGGTATCATCTTTCTCACACGGGGCATACTGGATGTAGTTATCCACAGGAGGTAAGCCATGCAGGGAAAAGTAGAGATCTGCGGTGTAAACACCGCCAAACTGCGCACTTTATCCCCGGAACAGATGGACGAGCTGCTGATTCGCTCCAAGCAGGGGGATGAGCAGGCCCGCCAGGCCCTGATCGAGGGAAATCTGCGGCTGGTGCTGTCCGTCATCCAGCGCTTTGACAAGCGGGGCGAAAGCCCGGACGACCTGTTTCAGGTGGGCTGCATCGGCCTGATGAAGGCCATCGCCAATTTTGAACCCAGCAAAAATGTCCGCTTCTCCACCTACGGTGTTCCCATGATCGCCGGCGAGGTCCGCCGCTACCTGCGGGACAACAGCGCCATCCGGGTCAGCCGCTCCATCCGGGATGTGGCCTACAAGGTGCTGCAGTGCAAGGAGGCCATGACCGCCCGAATGGGCCGGGAGCCCACATTGGAGGAGATCGCAAAGGAGCTGGATCTGCCCCTGGCCGACGTCAGCGAGGCGCTGGACGCCGTCTGCGCCCCGGTGAGCCTGTTTGACCCGGTATACTCCGACGGCGGCGATCCCCTGACGGTGATGGACCAGGTCCGGGACACCAAAAACACGGAGCACAACTGGATGGAGCACATTGCCCTGCGCACCGCCTTCGGCGCCCTGGGGAACCGGGAGAAGCAGATCCTGTCACTGCGGTTCGTCAGCGGCAAGACCCAGACCGAGGTGGCCAGCCTGGTGGGCATCTCCCAGGCCCAGGTATCCCGGCTGGAAAAGGGTGCCATCGCGGACCTTCGCCGCTCCGTCTCCGTTTCGTAAATGGGAGTTTGTTGGCACAAGGTGCCAAATTGACAGTTGA
>CAZHEG010000110.1:1605-4445 GCA_964531435.1 uncultured Oscillospiraceae bacterium
TTGACAGTTGAAAGTGTAGGCATTCCCTTCGGGAATGATCGAAATTCGTCGGCAGAGCCGACACGATCACTGTCCACTGTCCACTTTCCACTGTCCTCTATATCAAAATTTACACCTACCCCACTGCGGCTGTTACCATCAGGGGAAGATTGGCGCGGTAGATCTCATCAAACTGCGCCAGGGGCAGGGGATTCTCTCCCCGGCCCACCTCCACGGTGTAGCCCGGGCGGCGGAACACCTTGATGAACCAGTCCTTGTATCCGGCGAAGGCGGATTCGTAGGGGGTATCCTCCAGGGCGTAGCCGCTGGCCGCCGCCAGCCGCTCCCCCAGCTCTCTGGCCCCCGGCACATAGAGATCCTCAAACTGCCAGTAAATGACCTCCCCCTGGGTGTGGAAGGCCAGCACCAGCTCCGGGTTCAGGTACTCCGTGTAGCCTGCCAGTGCCCTGGCCTCCGGCTGGGTAAAGGGGGCCTTGCCCACATAATCCCGGGGGCCCGGGCGGATGTAGCCCTGGCTGAATTTGATCTCCCGGGCCCGGAGCCAGCCCGCGGGATACTGCAAATTCAGATCCACCCCCAGAAGATTTGCCTTCCAGCCGTCGGGAAAGGGAATAGCCGGGTAATACCCCGCCATGGCTTCCGCGGCGGCATACTCCAGGCTTCCCGGCCGGATGGCCCCGGTGACCAGGTCAACGCCGTCGGGGTTCACCATGGGCACGGTGTAGACCGTCACCATTTCGGACAGCGCCCGGGCCCCCACTCCCCCGATGTCGCCGTCGGCACGGATGGCGGCGGCGAATTCCTCCACAAATTTCAGCACCAGGGGCGTTGTGATCCACTCGTTGGCATGATGGGCGGCGGAGTAGATCAGCTTGCGGGGGCCGGTGCCGATGACCAGAGTCAGCACCCCCCGCCCCCCTGCCGTGCGGGTCAGCTCCTCGCTGCGCAGAAAGGGATATTCCCCGGTCAGCGCCCGGATGGTTTCGGCGCACAGCCGGGATGTCATGGGAACATCCGTCTTCACGATGGACATAAAAATCACCTCCGGGCAGTGTATGCACCGGAGGTGAGAGATATGCGGTTATTCCGAATTTACTTATTCTGCTCCAGCCAGATCAGCAGCACGGCGATATCCGCGGGGCTGACGCCGGAGATGCGTCCCGCCTGGCCCACGGAAACGGGGCGGATCTGATGGAGCTTCTCCTGGGCCTCCAGCCGCAGGCCGGGGATGGCGTGATAGTCCATATTTTCCGGCAGCAGCCGGGATTCTTCCTTTTTAAACTCCTCCACCTGCTTCAGCTGGCGGGCCAGATACCCGGCGTATTTGATCTGGATCTGCACCTCCTGGCGGACAGGCTCCGGCAGGTCGGGCCGTTCCGGGTCGAAGGGAGCCAGGTCCTCATAGGTCACCTGGGGGCGGCGCAGCAGGTCGGCAAGCCGGGCAGAATTGCTGACCGGGGCCGAATCCCGGGCCGCAAGCATGGCATTGAGTGCCTCGGAGGCGGGAACGCCGTTGCTTTCCAGCCGGTTCATCTCCCGCCGGACGGCATCGTATTTTTCCTCCACCGCCTGCAGCCGCTCCGCCGGCACCAGGCCCACCCGGGCGCCGATGTGGGTCAGACGCAGGTCGGCATTATCCTGCCGGTGCAGCAGGCGGTACTCACTGCGGCTGGTCATGATGCGGTAGGGCTCCTCCGTGCCCTTGGTCACCAGGTCATCGATCAGGGTGCCGATGTAGCTGGTGTCCCGGGTCAGGATCATGGGCTCCCTGCCCTGCAGCTTCAGCGCCGCGTTGATGCCCGCCACCAGGCCCTGGGCCGCCGCCTCTTCATAGCCCGATGTGCCGTTGAACTGACCCGCGCCGTACAGGCCGCTGATCTTCTTGACCTCCAGGGTGGGCAGCAGCTGGGTGGGATCGATGCACTCATATTCAATGGCATAGGCCGGGCGCATCATTTCCGCCTGCTCCAGGCCGGGGATGGTGCGCATCATCTGCAGCTGCACATCCTCCGGCAGGCTGGAGGAAAAGCCCTGGATATACATCTCCTCGGTATCCAGTCCGCAGGGCTCGATGAACAGCTGGTGCCGCTCCTTTTCCGCGAACCGGACGATCTTGGTTTCGATGCTGGGGCAGTACCGGGGGCCGACACCGGAGATGGTGCCGTCGAACATGGGACTGCGGTGCAGATTTTCCCGGATGATGGCATGGGTCTTTTCGTTGGTATAGGTCAGGTAGCACACCGCCCGGTTGTATACCTCCCCCTGGGTGCGGAAGGAGAAGGGCTCGGGAATCTCGTCACCGGGCTGCAGCTCCATCCGGGAGAAATCGATGGAGCGGCGGTTGACTCTGGGGGGTGTTCCCGTCTTGAAGCGGCGCAGCTCCAGGCCCAGCCGCCGCAGATCGTCCGCCAGGCCGATGCTGGGGTGCATTCCGTCGGGGCCGGAGGATATCACCGCTTCGCCGGTGATGACGGTGCTGTCGAGGTAGGTGCCGGAGGCGATGATCACCGCCTTGGCGTCATAGACCGCACCCAATTGGGTGCGAACGCCCCGAACCGCTCCGTTTTCCACCAGAATCTCCACGATCTGGGCCTGCTTCAGCTCCAGGTTTTCCTGCAGCTCGATGGTGTGCTTCATCACCTGCTGGTAGGCACGGCGGTCCGCCTGGGCCCGGAGGGAATGGACGGCAGGGCCCTTGCCCCGGTTCAGCATCCGGTACTGGATGCAGGCCTTGTCCGCCGCCGCGGCCATCTCGCCGCCCAGGGCATCCAGCTCCCGGACCAGGTGGCCCTTGCCGGTGCCGCCGATGGCGGGATTGCAGGGCATATTGCCCACGGCGT
>CAZHEG010000111.1:0-4404 GCA_964531435.1 uncultured Oscillospiraceae bacterium
GTAGGCACCGGTGACGATGGCGGCGTAGTAGGCACTCTTGGCCCGGCCTTCGATCTTGATGCAGTCCACACCGGCGTCCATCAGGTCAGGCAGGTGGTCGATCATGCACATATCCCGGGAGTTGAGGATGTAGGTGCCCTTTTCGTCCTCGAAAACGGGGAAGTATTCACCGGGCCGCTTCTCCTCCATCAGGGCGTACTGATACCGGCAGGGCTGGGCGCAGGCACCCCGGTTGGAGTCCCGCCCGGTCATGTAGTTGCTCAGCAGGCACCGTCCGGACCAGCTGACGCACATGGCACCGTGGCCGAAGGTCTCGATCTCAAGGGAGGGATCCACTTTCCGGCGGATCTCCCGAATCTCATCCAGGGAGCACTCCCTTGCCAGCACCACCCGGCTGGCACCCAGGTCATGCCAGGCCTGGGCGCATTCGTAGTTGGCGATGGACTGCTGGGTGGAAACATGGAGCTGGCAGTGGGGGGCATATTTTTTCGCCAGGTTGAACGCCCCCAGGTCCGCTACGATCAGCGCGTCCACGCCGGCATCGTCCAGCCGTTCCAGATAAGCGGGGAGGGCCGCGACCTCGTCATTGCGGGGCATGATGTTTACGGTGACGTGGGCCTTGACCCCGTGGTCGTGGGCATAGCGCACAGCCTGGGGCAGCTCCTCCGCCGTGAAATTCCCGGCAAAGGCCCGCATTCCGAAGTCCGTGCCTGCAAGGTACACGGCGTCCGCGCCGTAGAGCACCGCCATTTTCAGCCGCTGCATATCTCCTGCGGGACTGAGTAATTCAAGCCTTGCCATGCTTAGCCCCCGTTCAGGAATGCCTGATGCTCGTCATAGGTGCGGAAGAACTGGTGGACATTGCTTTCGCCGGAGGTATCCAGGGCGTAGAAATAATACTTGGTGTCAGAGGGGTTCAGGGCGGCCATGATGCTGTAAAGGCCGGGGTTGGAGATGGGTCCGGGAGGCAGGCCCTTATACAGGTAGGTGTTGTAGGGGCTGTCGAAGCTCAGGTCATCGGTGGTCAGGTCCGTCTTGCCGCCCAGCGCATAGACGATGGTGGCGTCGATGTTCAGGTAGGGGTAGCTGGTGGGGTTGGTCAGACGGTTATAGATGACGGAGGCGATGTTCTGGCTTTCGCCGGAGTAGGCGGACTCCTTCTCGATCATGGAGGCAACGATGATCACATCGTGCATAGTCAGCTTATGCTCGTCGATATAGCTCTGGCTCATGCCGTTCTTCTTGAGCTTGGCGGCCAGGGTCTCATTCAGGGCATCCAGCTGGAGCTGCAGCTCCTCGGTGATATGGTTTTCAAAGCCGCCCAGCAGCTTGATGAACACCTGGCGTGCAGTGGAACCGATATAGAACTCATAGGTGTCGGGGAACAGGTAGCCCTCCAGGCAGTAGGCGGTGCCCTTTTCCACGCCCTCCAGGAACCAGTAGCTGTCGAAGGTATGCTCGATGCAGTACTGCTCCAGCTCCTGGGCGGTGCACACGCCCTTTTCTTCCAGCATAGCGAAGATCTGGGCGCAGGTGTAGCCCTCGGGGATCATAACGCTGATGGTCTGCCGGTAGGCAGCATTGGAGGACATGCCCTCCACAATGGCGTGGTAGTCGTACTGTTTATTCAGAGTATAGGCACCAACGGTGATATCTACGCCCACCTGGGTGTCGGTCAGCTGGCAGTAGAAGCGGAACAGGCTGGGGTAACGGATCAGCTCCAGCTCCTCCAGCTTGGCGATGACGCTTTCCAGATCGTCTTCCTTGGTGACGGAGATGGAAACGGTCTCGTCGGGGAATTCAAAGCCCAGGATATCCGCCGCCATGATCCAGATCCAGCGGCCCAGGGTGATGCCGATGGCAAGACACAGGGCGGCCCAGACCGCCATGGACGCGGCGTGGGGCAGGCCAAACAGGCCGTACACGTTCTTTTTGCGGGGGCGGACCTTGCGCTGGACGCCGTCCTCTTCCTCGGGATCCTCTCCGTCGTCGGAGTAGAGGTCGGCATCCTCCGGACCGTCAATGTCGATCTGGGGCTGTGCAGGGAAGGCTTCCTCAATGGGCTCGGACAGAATGCCCTGCTCGATGGTGGCCACATCCCAGTCGTCGGACATGGCTTCCTGCATGATCTTATCCAGCTCCATGTCGGCAATGTCCGTCATGCGGTGGTCGGATGCGGCATGCTCGTCAGCGCCGATCTCCTCCATGTCTTCGAGGGGGGAGACCATCTGCTGGAAGATGTCCGGCTCCTTGGGAGCGGGCTCCTCCGCAGGGGCAGGCTCTTCCGCGGGGATGGGCTCTTCCACGGGGGCGGGCTCTTCTTCGGGGATGGGAGCGTCAATATTGGCACTGAACTCCTTATCGACCGCGCCCAGAAGCTCGTCCAGCCAGGCCTGGGCCTCCTGATCGGTATCGGAAATATCTCCGGGATCTTCTCCGTCAGAGAACTGGGAGAACCAATCCAGCTCCTCGCCCGGGGTGTTCTTCTTTTCGTTATCCATAGTGTATTCCTCCTGTCAGCGGATGACGATCTGGGCCTTCACCGCGTCGGCGGCCTCCTTGCCCTTCAGCGCCTCAATGAGGGCCAGGCCGAAGGGAATGGCGCAGCCCGCGGAGGCACCGGTGATCAGCCGTCCGTCCCGGACTGCCGGAGCATCCGGGTCAACGATGGCGCTGCCCATGCCGCTTTCGCAGCCGGGGTAGCAGGTGGCGTTCTTTCCCGCGGTGATGCCCAGGTCCGCCAGTACCGTGGGTCCTGCGCAGATGGCGGCGACCATTTTTTCGTTCTCCCAGGCAAAGCGCAGGGCTTCCATGGCAGGGGCGCTGGCCCGGACGGAGGCAACGCCTCCCAGTCCGCCGGGGAGAATGATCATTTCAAGATCCGTCAGGTCCATTTCACTCAGCCCGATATCAGCGGCGATGCCGATGCCGTGGCTGCCGTAAACGGTTTGCCCATTGACGCCGACGGTCATGACCTTGATGCCCGCGCGGCGGAGCAGATCCAGAGGGGCGACGGCTTCGGTCTCTTCAAAGCCGGTGCCCAGCAGCATGTATACCATAATTATTCCTCCAGACAGGCAGCCACCAGGCTGTAGATCTCTTCGTGGATATCTTCAATGGAACGCATTTCACCGTCCCGGACGCATTCCACCACGGTCCAGCCGTAGAACTGGGCAGCCATGCGGCCCATCTCCCGGCAGGTGGAAAGGTATGCGGTGTCCTGCTCGTGGATATCGGCGTGGGTGTTGGTTTCTGCCTCCCGGTGGCGCATCAGCCGCTCGGTGAAGGCGGTGGGCACATCCAGATAGATGGTCAGGTCAGGCCGGGGCATGCCCAGCTTGTCATATTCAAACTCATACAGCCACTGCAGGTATGCCGCCCGGTCCTGGGGGGCTTCCTTGGAGGTCTGGTGTACGGCGTTGGAAGTGGTGTAGCGGTCGGACACGATCAGGCCGCCCTCATCATACCATTTTCCCCAATCCTTTTTAAAGGATGCGTAGCGGTCCACCGCGTAAAAGGCGGACGCGGCGTAGGCGTTCACGTCGGAGGGAGTGCTGCCGAATTCGCCGCCCAGATACATCCGGATCAGCGCGGAGCTGGGTTCGGAGTATTGGGGGAATACCAATGTTTTGAAACAGCGGCCTTCTTCCGTCAGACGCTGGGTCAGCTTGCCGAACTGGGTGGACTTTCCGGACCCGTCGGTACCTTCGATTACGATCAGTTTGCCCATCTTTCGATGCCTCCTGCTTTTGCGCATACTATAATATCATAGAATACCATATTTTTTTCCGTTTGTCCACACCGGATTGGAAATGTGAAAAGATTGGTTTTTCCGGGATGAAAAACAGGCGGTTGCATATTTCGCCGGGAAATGCTATAATACAAAAAACTATGCATTTTTAAAGGACGATCAATACATATGGAAAGCAATATTACATTTCGCGATCTGGGGCTCAGCGATGCCATGCTGAAGGCCCTGGAGCAGAAGGGCTATGGCTATCCCACCACCATCCAGGCGGAAGCCATTCCCCATTTTATGCAGTGGAAGGATGTTATCGCAAAGGCTCCCACCGGCACCGGTAAGACCTTCGCCTTCGGCATCCCCATGATCGAGCACATCGACCCCGGCTGCCCGGATGTTCAGGGCCTGATTCTGGCTCCCACCCGGGAGCTTGCCATTCAGATCGGTGATGAGCTGCGGGGACTGCTGACCTACTATCAGGGCATCCGGGTTGCCGTGCTTTACGGCGGCGCGGGAATCGGCGGCCAGATCAAGGCCCTGGAAAAGAAGCCCCAGATCGTGGTGGCCACCCCCGGACGGCTTATGGACCACTACAACCGCCACACCGTCCGCCTGGACAAGATTCAGACCGTGGTGCTGGACGAGGCGGACCGGATGCTGGA
>CAZHEG010000112.1:0-4401 GCA_964531435.1 uncultured Oscillospiraceae bacterium
ACGGGATTGCCACGTCGGGCATTCGCCCTCCTCGCAATGACGTGCGTGTTTTCGGCGCGGTTTGTGCGCCCTTCCGTTTTCTAGTAATTCATACCGTTGCAGAGCCGGGTAAGGAGCCGGCGCAGGGGCTGAAACAGCAGCAAAGCGATGACAAAGTTACCGATGCAGTGGGTCACATCGAACATGATTCCCGAGACCCATTTGGCGACAGCATAGGAAGCCCCGCCGACGAACACATCCGCCACGGCGCACAGGGCACCGAACAGCAGCCCGAATGCCGCGCTCAGCAGTGCCCAGCCCAGGGCTCCCTCCATAGCGCGCAGCAGCACCGCCGCCACCGCCAGGACCGCCCAAACATACAGGTAATACACGTTCCACAGGCTGAACCCGTAGTACAAAATCTCCATCGCCACAAACACATACACGGGATACAGGCACTTCCATCCGAACACCACCGCGAACAGCATCACCAGCAAACTCACCGGTTCAATGTTCGGCAGCGGCGACAGCACCACCTGAAGGGCAAATGTCAGGGCTCCCAGCATCCCAAACAGCACCATTTCCCGTACCTTCAGCTTAGAACTTCTCATAAACCAGGCGGTACTCCACGCCATCCTCCAGGGGAAGCTCCGATGCACCCAATGTGGCGTATTCCTCCCCGATGTAGATGGCCCAGTAGGCACCGTCGGTGGCCCAGTCGGCAGTCTCGCCGTCGGCCGACTGGATGGTCAGGCCGTATTCAGCCATGACCCCGGTGACCAGTTCCTTTTCCAGCAGAGCCTCGGCAAGGTATTCCGCCTCCGTCTGCCAGGTGACGGTTTTCTCCGTGCCGTCGCTGTGGACGATGGTGACGGTAATGGTCTTCAGCTCCGTGCTGGTCTCGGGCCGGGCGGCAAAATAGATGCCCAGCATCAGTGCCAGCACTGCGGCAACGGCAGCAACGGCGATGATAATCTTTTTGTTTTTCATACGTTTTCCTCCTAAAAAACAATGAGGCTGCGGCGTCACAAGGACGCCGCAGCCGTTTTTCTGCGACAAACGCAGCCTTCCGTAATCTCGCGGAAAGCAGGGAGATCCATTCCGTAGGTCTTCTGACTCGTGCTTTGCGTTTGCTGGGATCAAACGCGGGTCGCTCGGCCTTCCCAGAGTTTCCTCCAGTGACTGACTTTCGTCAATGAGCGCCCCATGGGCACATACAGCGGCGGTACCGTCCGGGATTCTCACCCGGTTATCTTGTTCAGCCCATTCGGTTCACCGCCGAATGAGCCACGGAACTTCTATCAAATTGTCATGGTCATTGTAACACACCCGAAACGAGCTGTCAAGAACATGGAGGAATTGGAGCTTATCCTACGGTTACCGCAAGTGTTGTCATCCCGAGGGTCGCGCAGCGAAGTCGAGGGATCCACGCACTTATAGTCACATTTGCGGTGAAATTGGTGCCAAGATCCCTCGGCTCCCATTCGGTCGCTCGGGATGACAGCATTTTTTCATATTTACAACAGAGCAATGTGCTGAAACCCAAAATTCCTTTCCATGCGCAAAGGGAGGGCCCTTGGCCCTCCCCCTGAAATTCACTTTCGGTCAGCAGCGGCAGCAGAACATCTGCAGCAGATAGCACAGGCAGAGGCCGGTGCAGGGATCGCCGCCGAAGCTGAAGCCACGGAAATTGCCGGCCTGCCGGCGGTAGGCAGCGCCGCCGCTCTCAATATCCCGCAGGGTGTTCAGATACTCCTGGTTGCCCGGATCCATGCTCACCGCGCGGCGGATGTGCTCCAGAGCCGTGACCTGGTTGCCCAGGCCGTCATTTGCCAGGGCGCTGAGGTAGTACCACCGGGCATCCCGATCGGGGCAGCTGCGCAGCACATTCAGTGCCTCCTGATAGCTGCCGTAGCGGATATACTGGTAGGCCGCCTGCTGATACTGGTCGCCTCGGGGCCGCTCCTGATAGGTGCGCTGGTAGCCGCCGAAGGGATCATACCCGGCGGAGGACTGCTGTTGCTGCCGGAACTTTTCCGGGTTCTTGATCTGCTCGTAAGCAGCATTGACCTCCTGCATCCGCTTGGCGGCCTCCTGGTCGCCGGGATTCAGGTCGGGATGATATTTTTTTGCCAGGCGGCGGTACGCCTGCTTGATCTCCTCGTCGGATGCGTCCGGGCTGACGCCCAGGACCTTGTAGGGATCATTGATCATGTCCCATCCTCCTGCTTACTTCTGTCTTTCTTCCTGAAATTCACCCACACGCCGCTGTAAAGGATATTGTCCAGCAGCGCCTTGTCCTGGACCAGGGGAAGCTTTTCGTACTCATGGGTGCAGCGGCCCATCGCCAGCACCAGATACTCCTCCCACCGGGGCCAGTCCTTTTCCATGCCCATGGCGATGTAGGGATTGTATTTCCCCTTCCGCAGATCCCGGTCAAAATCCCGGGCGGCATCCCCCAGATAGATGAACCGGCCCAGAGCCATGCCCATCTGCCGCAGGGTGGGTGCCCAGAGATCCTCCTGATAGGTCAGCAGCTCCCCCATCAGCTGTCCAAAGCAGTTTGCCAGCTCGTCGGGGTTGGGGCAGTTGTCCTTTTCCATTTGGCTCAGCCGGCTGATGCAGCTGCGGATGGCCTGGCACTGCCGGGGATACCGCCGGGCGATCTCGTCATAGTTTTTGCCGAAAACGCCGGTAAGTACCTTCGCGGAAAGCTTTTTATCGTCGTTCCAGTCGTCCGCGGCGTTGTAGTAGGCCAATGCCACATTCATATCGGCGGCATAGCGGATGTACTCGTTGTCCACCCATCCCCTGGGCTTGCAGGGGTGGATGCCGCAGGCCTTGTGGCCGGAATCCTCCTCCGGCTCGTACAGGCTCATCAGCAGCAGGGCCAGGAACGCCATGTCATAGCTCAGCCCCAGCCGGGACGCGGAGGATGACCGCTGCCGAATCTGCCGGCAGATGCCGCAGTACACCGCGTTGTAGCGGCTCTTCTGCCCATCGGTCAGCTCCTTCATATTCGCGGTAACATAGCCAAACATGATATTCCCCCAGTAACCATTTTTATAATATCATATTTTCCCTTTGTGAACACACCGTAAACAGAGAAAAAGTTTACATTTTCTCTATATTTTCCCGGTCATTTCCTTTCCTCCAGCAGCTTGTTCAGCGCGCCGCCGTAAAAGAGGATGCTGATGCAGAAGTAAAGCCACAGCATCGCCAGGGCGATGGCATACATGGAGCCGTAGATATTGGAATAGGCGTTCCAGTTGTCCACATAAATGGAGAACACCTCGGAAAACACGATCCACCCCAGGGACGCGAACACCGCGCCGGGGAGGCTGCTGCGGAAGGTATTGTGCTTGTTGGGCAGGAACATGAACATGGCGGCAAACAGGGCCGTCTGGACCGGCAGCATCAGCAAATAGCGCAGGTCCACGATGCCGGAGAGGAATCTCCACACCTTGCCGCTCACCGGCAGCAGGGCCAAGATCTGCTCGCCAAAGACACTGAGCACCAGGCTCAGCACCAGCACCACCAAAAAGGCAAAGGTGTAGACCACGCTGATGGAGCGGGTGTAGAGCCAGCCCCGGCGCTCCTCCACGCCGTAGATGGCATTGAGCCCCTTCAGGACACCGAACAGGCCCCGGCTGGCAGACCACAGGGCGCCCACCGCCGAAACGGAAACCACCGCCGCGCCGGAATAGGCGTAGGTCTGGATGATCAGCTTTTCCACATCATCCACCAATGTCCGGGGGATATAGACACTGATCAGCTCCATCAGATCCGCCGCGTCCAGATCGGTGTACCGCAAAATACTCAGGACCAGCACCAGCATAGGAAACACCGCCACCACAATGAAGTAGCCGGCATTGGCTGCATGGCTGGGGATATTCATTTTCTGCACCCGGCGGATCACGCCGGCGGCTTTGCCGATCAGCCCGCCCTGGGGAATATCCATGAAAACGCCTCCCAGCATTGAAAATTTCGCGCAAAACGCAGCGCCCACCGCCCGGTTGGGCAGTGGGCAGCTTTTCTCTTATTCAGCAGAGATCAGGTAGTAATACACAGGCTGGCCGCCCCGCAACAGATTCACATCCGCATCGGGACATACGTCAGCGAAGATATCGGCAGCCTTCTGGGCATGCTTTTCCTTCACGTCCTCGCCGTAGTAGATGGTGATATACTCCTTGCCCTCGTCACGGACCTTCTCCGCCAGGGACTTCAGCAGGGCGCGGATATCCCGGCTGGTGCCGAACAGGGCGCTGCCGTAGAGGGCCAGATAGTCGCCCTCATGGATGTCGTAGCCGTCAAAGTCGGAATTGCGGGCGGCATAGGTGATCTGCATGGTGTCCACAGTGCCCAGTGCCTCGGTCATGGCCTCCACATTTTCCTCATTGGTGCCCTCGGGGTTGAAGCTGA
>CAZHEG010000113.1:0-4384 GCA_964531435.1 uncultured Oscillospiraceae bacterium
CTGCGACGAGGAAGGCAACTACTACCGATCCGGTTTCGGTCTGCACTATTAAGGAGGTACCATGAACAAAAACAGTTTTGCCAAACGTCCGCCTATGGGCTGGAACAGCTATGACTATTATGATACCAATGTAAATGAAGAACAGGTGCTGGCAAATGCTGCGTATATGGCAGAGCACCTGAAGCCCTTCGGCTGGGAGTATGTTGTGGTGGATATCCAGTGGTACGCCTACAACACCGCGTCCATGCGTGACCGGTTTCAGTATATTCCCTTCGGAAAAAATGAAATGGATGCATACGGCCGCCTGCTGCCTTGTCCCGACAAATTCCCCTCCAGCGCGGAGGGCAAGGGCTTTAAGCCCCTGGCAGACAAGATCCATGCCATGGGCCTGAAGTTCGGCATCCACATCATGCGGGGTATTCCCCGTGTGGCGGCGCAGGAGCATTTGCCCATCCTCGGTACGGATGTTACGGCGGATATGGCGGCGGATCCCAGCTCCATCTGCGGCTGGAACCCGGATATGTACGGACTGCGGCGCTGCGAGGCCGGACAGAAGTACTACGATTCCATCCTGCAGCTCTACGCTTCCTGGGGTGTGGATTACATCAAGTGCGATGATATCTGCAATACCAACCTTTACCGCACCAATCAGTATTCCGCCCGGCATGAGATCGAGATGCTGCACAAAGCCATCGAGCATTGCGGACGGCCCATCGTACTGAGCCTGTCGCCGGGACCGGCCCTGGTGGAGGAGAGCTGGCATTATAAGAAATATGCCAACATGTGGCGCATCACCGATGATTTCTGGGACAACTGGGCCACACTGGAATATATGTTTGACCGCTGCGAAAAGTGGCAGGACCATGTTTCCCAGGGATGCTGGCCTGACTGTGACATGCTGCCCCTTGGGAAGATCGGCAAGCATTTTGGTCATGAGCGCAGCTGCCTGTTCACCCGGGATGAGCAAAAATGCATGATGACCCTGTGGTGCATCTTCGGTTCACCCCTGATGCTGGGCGCGGAGATGACGCAGCTGGATGAATGGACCCTGAGTCTGCTGACCAACGAGGAGCTGCTCCGGCTGGAAAACGGCTGCTTTACCTCAAAGCAGGTACTCCGCGGCGACGGAAAATGTGTCTGGGCCGCGGTGGACAGTAAGACAGGGGAGTGCTACGTGGCGCTCTTCAACCTGCGGGAAGAGGAGCAGTGCGTCGCGGTTTCCCCGGAGGAGTGTGCGGCGATGTTCCCGGATGGGTGGTTTACCCAGCCTGCCCGCTGGAAGGAAGTCTGGTCCGGAGCAGAATATCAGGAGCTTCGGGGCACCGTCAATGGCCACGGCGCGCTGCTGCTCCACGGAGTTCTGTGATCATTTCCGCTGATGAATAACGCAATAGGGGAGGACCGGCCGGTCCTCCCCTTATCTATTTGCTCACAGATCCAATACCGCGTTGATAGGCTGATGCTCTTTACGGAATTGGGACGGCGAAACGCCGATGTGCTTGCGAAAAACCCGGTTGAACTGGGAAAAGCTTGAGAAGCCGCAGCTGGATGCCGCCTCGGTGATGGGCATTTTGCTTCCGATCAGCACCGACTGTACATTTCGGACCCGGGTCATCTGGATGTAGTCAGTCACGGTGAAGCCTGTCACATCCTTGAACTGGTGGGACAGGTAGCAGCTGCTGATGTAGAATTTCTTCGCCAGGAATTCCAGGGACAGATCCTCGGAGTAATGGGCATGGATGAAGCTGGTGATGGAGTAGATCTTCTTTTCCATTGGGCTCATTTCCGCGCCGTTGGAATACTGGTTTTTGTCCTGGTTCAGATATAGAAGGGTCAGAAATTCGATGAACTTCAGATGGATGATCAGATCCCGCATGGGGTCTGTTTTTTCTGCCAGCATGAAGATATTGTTCAGCTTGCTGTATATCTTGCTGCGCAGCTCCGCGTCAAAACGGAAGATGGGAACATCCCGGTTGAAGATGCCGGTGAGCTGTTCGTATTCATTGGACAGGCCCATCACATTTTTGGGCAGGTTGAACTGAATGATGATTCTCCGGCAGCGGTCACCCTCAGGATATTCCGTTTTGTGCAGGGTATTGGGCGGGATACCGATGATGTCGAAGCATTGAAGATCGTAGGGTTTGCCTTCCAAAAAGTGGGTGGCATGTGGAGAGAGAAGAATGCAAAGCTCGTAGAAGGTATGGAAATGCTGGAACTGCATATTCAGGTCAGCGGAGCGGGAGTCGTAGTCAAAGAAGTAGAACAGGGAATTGCCTTCCTGGTTGACCCGGATATAATACTCCTCTTCAAATAGTGCCAGATTGTGAAGCAGCATAGGCGTTTCCTCAGAAGGTGATATCGCTGCAGCCATCGCTGTACAGATCTGCCGAAAGCTCTTCCTCCATCAACCCTTCGGCGGTGAAGCTGCAGCCGTGGAAATGGACATGCTCGGCGTTGCGGGCGTAAACATAGCTAAGCTCTTTCGGCGTGAGGGTGGAGCCGGTGCAGGGACGCAGATCGTGGTCACCCTTGGGGTAACGGGTGGAGCTGCGCAGGTGGAGAGAAACATCCCGGAAGCGGATGTTCTGAATGGCATGCTCCTCTTCGCCGTAGAGGAGGATACCGTTTTCGCTTGTGCAGACGATGTTGCTGAACTGAATGTTTTTCACCGTGCCCACCTGGGTATCGGCCTTGCGCTTCAGGACGGTGATGGCGATGGGCTCTGCCCGGCCCCAATAGACCTCCGGCCAGAAAAGGCGGGTGTCGATGGCGATGTTGTGAAAGACCGCGTTTTCGATGGATCCCTTATCCCGCAGCTGCAGGGAGATGCCCCGGTTGCTGCGGCTGATGGCGCAGTTTTCAACCAGAATGTTGCGGAACAGCGCCTCGCTTTCGCTTCCAAATTTTATGGCGGCGGAGGTTGTGGTCAGGGTGCAGTTGGTGACGGTGATGTTTTCGCAGGGGCCGTATTTCATTGCGGCGGCGGTGTTTTTGAACACGATGCAGTCATCGGCGCACTCGATATGACAGTTGGAAATGCGGACATTCTGGCAGTGGTCCGGATCAATGCCGTCGCAGTTTGCCAGCCGGAGATTATTCAGGATCCGGATGCCGTCGATCAGCACATCCCGGCAGCCGACCATATGGACAGTCCAGAAGGCGCTGCGGGTCAGCTTTACATCCCTGATTGTCAGATGCTCCACATTTTCCAGGAAGAGCAGGGGAGCCCGGGGGTAGAAAAGACCCTCGATGTGATACTTGTCCATATCGCCGTAGAAGATCTCCTCGTTGCCGTCGATGGTGCCAAGGCCGGTAATGGCAAGATCCGTGCAGTCCCTGGCGTACAGGAAATAGTGAGTGGGCGCGCCGGCATATTCGCAGTTGATGTAGGAGGGGATCTCCAGCTTTTGAGGGGTGGATGGCCCTTCTCCGAAAAGGCGGTAATCCCCCAGGTTATCACTGCCCTTCAGTACTGCGCCCTGCTCCAGGTGAAGCTCCAGATTGGAGCAGAGTACAAGTGCGCCGCAGCGGTAGACCCTGCCGCCCGGAAGTGTGACCCGGCCGCCGGTTTTGGAGCAGGCGTTGATGGCTTTCTGAATGGCAGAAGTATCATTGGTAACGCCGTCGCCAACGGCACCGAAATCAAGGATATTATAGTTCATGCTTTGTCCTCGCTTATCGAATTATAGTATGATCAGTGTAGCACATCTTGTGATGGATGGCAATAGAATGTTGCATTTTATTTTGGTAAAAATCACGCATTTGCTTGGTCGGTGTAAAAACAAACAGTCGCAAATTGTGCAAAATGCACGAAACGCCTATTAAGCAAATGTTAAGGAAAGCAAGAAATGCAATGTACAAAACAGAAAAAGACAAGGAATGCGTAGATTATAGAGCGGAAGAGGATTATTATATAAAAGTCAGGATGACCACACATCCGATATAATTATTCAGAGTGGGAGGATTATCATGAATAAGATCACCAAGCTGTTGGCCCTGGTTCTTGCGCTGTGCATGTTCGTCAGCGTGATCGCGGGCTGCACCCCCAGCGTTCCCGACACCACGACCACCGCTCCTCAGGGCGGCGAGACTGATCCTGTCGAGACTACTGCCCCTGTAACCAATCCTGTTGACATCTCCGCTTACACCCAGGCTCCCTACATCACGGAAGTCATGGGCATCACCAGCGACGTCACCGACCGTCTGCCCGTTGAGGACGACATCATGGTCGAGAATGCCGGCTATCTGACCGTCGGCGTTTACGGCGGCGAGCTGAAAACCTCTGCTTCCAGCTCCTCCTGGACCACCGGTAAGATCATTGAAGAGGGCCTGTTCCGCTTCACCACCACCGGCTCTGTTGAGGCCAACGTTGCCAAGAGCTACG
>CAZHEG010000114.1:0-4355 GCA_964531435.1 uncultured Oscillospiraceae bacterium
TCCTGGTGCGCCAGCTGGACTATATCTGGCACGGCTTCCACTTCACCAACATGATCCCCTACCGCTTCAGCTTCCTGTTCTGCTTTGTGATGCTCTTTATGGCCTACCGGGCATTCCTGCAGCGCCGCAAATTCCAGCTGTGGCAGATCATCCCCGCGGCGCTTCTGACACTGTGCATTTTCCTGTGCTCCGACAGCTTTGACGACATCGTATTCATCACCTACAACGGCATCTTCTTCCTGCTGTACCTGGCGGTGTTCATCCTGAACAAGCTGGAGCTGAAGGTCCCCGACCGGCAGGACCGGGCCGCCATCCGGGAATACTGCGCTGACCGCCGCCTGCGCCGGAAATACCTGAACTTCGTTCTCGCCGGTGTCATGTGCATCGAGCTCGTGGTCAATCTGGTGAATTTCGGTGTCCGGTTCCCCTACACCGGCATCTCCAATTATCCCAAGGGCCTGGGCTACACCGCCTCCATGCTGCGCTATATGCAGGAGGACGATGACCTGTTCTACCGCGCCGAGATGACCCACACCCAGACCTACAATGACGCGGCCCTTAACGGCTACAACGGCATCACCGCCTTCACCAGCTCCGCCAACGTCAATGTCACCACCTTCATGAAAACCCTTGGCTTCGGCGCCAAGGAGACCTATAACCGCTACGCCTACGAGGAAACCTCCCCCGTGGCAAACCTCTTCCTGAACCTGAAGTATATGATCGAGCGGGACGGCCGGGTGGAAGAAAACCCATACTTTGAAGAGGTGCACCACTACGGCAATGTGTACCTGCTGGAAAATACGGCTTACCTTCCCCTGGGCTTCCTGGCGGAAAGCACTCTGGGAGAACTGGAATTCTCCTCCACCGCCAATCCCTTCCTGTTCCAGAACGATCTCTTCAAAGCCGCCACCGGTATTGAAAAAAACGTTTGGAACACCAGCACCGGCAAGACCCTCACCATCCAGGCCAACGGCACGGTCATCACCAACCAGACCACCTCCGGCTACTGCGCTTACAGCAATGACAACGCCCAGACCACCCTGGTCTACCGCTATGATTTCACCCAGGAGGGCCTGTTCTGCATCAGCCTGAATATGTCCGCCAGAAACAATTACTCCGTCTGGCTCAACGGCGCGGAGCTGTTCACCGAGAGTGTCAGCCTGCCCCAGACCCTCTCCGTCAGCCAGGTGGACCCCGGCGACTATGTGGAGATCAAGATCACCTGTGATGCCTACGAAAGCGGCACCATCACCCTTCGCGGCGCTCTGCTGAAGGACGATGTGTTCCAGGAGGGCTATGAGATCCTGTCCGCCTCCACCATGGAGGTGACGGAATTCTCCAACACCTATGTCAGCGGCACCGTGGACTGCAACCGGGACGGCCTGCTGTACACCTCCATCCCCCAGAACGGCACCAACTGGTCCGTCAAGGTGGACGGCGAGGATGCCCCCATCGTCCTGGTGGGCGGCTGCATGATCGCCCTGGAGCTGGAGGAGGGCACCCACACCCTGGAATTCACCTATACCAACGAAGCCTACAACCTGGGCTGGAAGATCACCCTCGTCTGCGCCGCCGTCTTTATCGGCATTACCCTGGCGGTCTACCGCCCCTGGCAGCACAAGAAGGGAAAATACCTGCAGCAATGACTTACACACCCCACGCGCCGGCGTGGGGTGTATCATTTACCGGAGCTTCCCCATAATTTTTCTTTCCATTTTTCGGAAAATGTGATATACTGGACAACAGTCTGATGCAAAGGAGAACACCATGCTGACCATTACCGAAATTCTCTCCCAGGAGCTGGGACAGAAGCAGGAATATATTGAAAACGTCATCACATTGATGGACGAGGGCAACACCATCCCCTTCATCGCCCGCTACCGCAAGGAGATGCACGGTGCCATGGATGACACCACCCTGCGCGCGCTGGAGACCCGGCTGGGCTACCTTCGCAACCTCCAGGCCCGCCGGGACGAGGTAAAAAATTCCATTGAAAACCAGGGCAAGCTGACGCAGGAGCTGTCCGCCGCCATCGACAATGCCGCCACTCTGGCAGAGGTGGAGGATCTGTACCGCCCCTATAAGCAAAAGCGCCGCACCCGCGGCTCCATCGCCCGGGAGAAGGGTCTGGAGCCCCTGGCCGCCGCCATCTTCGCCCAGGACGGACAGGATCCCGCCCAGCTGGCTAAAGATTATGTAAACCCCGAGAAGGGTGTTGAAACCGTTGAGGACGCGCTGCAGGGCGCATCCGACATCATCGCCGAGGATCTTTCCGATGACGCCGCCATCCGTAAGGATCTGCGGGCCCTCTACCAGCGCCGGGGCACCGTCACCTGCAAGGCCGCGGACGACGCGGAGGAAAACGGTGTCTACCGCCTGTACTACGATTTTTCCCAGCCCATTTCCCGCCTGCTGGACCACCAGATTCTGGCCATCAACCGGGGCGAGAAGGAAGGCATTCTGAAGCCCGCCGTCACCCTGCCCGGCAATGACGGCGCCGCCCTGGTCTGCCGCGCGGCCCTGAAGCCCACCATGCAGGTATCCTCCTTTGTCCGCGCCGCGGCGGAGGATGCCTACGAGCGGCTGATCGCCCCCTCCGTCCAGCGTGAGATCCGCAGCGACCTGAGCGAGCGGGCCTACAACGGCGCCATCCGCAACTTCGCCCTGAACCTGAAGCCCCTGCTGATGCAGCCCCCGGTAAAGGGCTTCGTCACCATGGGCCTGGACCCCGGCTACCGCAACGGCTGCAAGGTGGCTGTGGTGGATCCCACCGGCAAGGTGCTGGATACCGCCGTGGTGTACCCCACCTTCTCCGAGCGGAAAAAGCAGGAGGCCATCGCCACCCTTTCCGTCCTGATGCGCCGCCACAGGGTACGGCACATCGCCATCGGAAACGGCACCGCCTCCCGGGAGACCGAGGCCATGGCCATCGAGATGCTCCGCTCCTTCCCCGAGGCCAGCTATATGATCGTCAACGAGGCCGGCGCCTCCGTCTATTCCGCCAGCCCCCTGGCAGCCGAAGAATTCCCGGACTATGATGTGAACCTGCGCTCTGCCGTGTCCATCGCCCGCCGTCTCCAGGATCCCCTGGCGGAGCTGGTGAAGATCGATCCCAAGGCCATCGGCGTGGGCCAGTATCAGCATGACTGCCCCCAGAAGGAGCTGGATACCGCCCTGGGCGGCGTGGTAGAGGACTGCGTCAACGCCGTGGGCGTGGATGTAAACACCGCCTCCCGCAGCCTGCTGCAGCAGGTTTCCGGCCTGAATGCCACCACCGCCAAGAATATCGTGGCATACCGGGAGGAAAACGGCCCCTTTGGCAGCCGTGCCCAGCTGAAGAAGGTCCCCAAGCTGGGCCCCAAGGCCTACCAGCAGTGCGCTGGCTTCCTCCGGGTCCCCGAAAGCAAGGAGCTGCTGGACAACACCGGCGTACACCCCGAATCCTACGAGGCGGCAAAGGCGCTGCTCAGCGTGCTGGGTCTGAAGAAGGGCGATGATCTGAGCAAGCTCCCCGAGCTGCTGAACGCCTACGGCCTGAGCCGCGCCGCGGCGGAATGCGCCGTGGGTGAGCCCACCCTTGCGGACATCGCGAAGGAGCTGAGCAAGCCCGGCCGCGATCCCCGCGACGAGCTCCCCGCCCCCATCCTGCGCAAGGACGTGCTGGAGATCAAGGATCTGAAGCCCGGCATGGAGCTGAGCGGCACGGTGCGCAACGTCATCGACTTCGGCGTTTTCGTGGATATTGGCGTCCATCAGGACGGCCTTGTCCACATTTCCGAGGTTTCCAACCGCCGCCTGAAGCACCCCAGTGAAGCCGTCAAGGTGGGTGACGTGGTGAAGGTCGTGGTCCTCTCCGCGGATGAAAAACGCCACCGCATCAGCCTGTCCATGAAGCAGGTCAAGAACAGGTAAATCCCCCTGCCGGGCCGCATTGCGGCCCGGTTTTTCTGTCCGGGGTAATTTCCGTTATCCCGATTTTATGTAAATTAGTTGGCGTTTTCAGCCCCTTTTCGGGGTTTCTTGACATTTTTCTACAATTATGGTATAATCACTCTGCACTCTATCCAAAGAACAGATGAGGAGAACCAATTTATGAAGGTTTTCAAAACCGTTTTTTCTTTCATACTCTGTCTGTGTCTGCTGCTGGCCTGTGCCGGCTGCGGCGGCGGGGAGCCCGGTGAAACCACCTCCGCTCCCACCGAAGCGCCCTCCGAGACCACCGTCCCCGTGGAGCCTGCGCAGCTTTATTCCAAGGCCTCTTCGGCTGTGAAAAAGGCTTCCTGCCTGACGCTGAGCTACACCTACCGCCTGATCCGCACCGTTTCCGGCGACACCTTCACCGAATCCCGGGAGGG
>CAZHEG010000115.1:0-4334 GCA_964531435.1 uncultured Oscillospiraceae bacterium
ATGCTACCTACGCTGAGCTGTGGGAGAAGGCTTCCGGCAACTACACCAACTACGCCCGTCAGTATCTGGGCTCCACCCTGTCCTTCGCCAAGAGCCAGGCCTTCGAGTACCAGTGCACTCACGAGGTCGGTAAGGAAGGCGCAGGCTACATCTCCACCGCCATCGGCCTGGGTACCATCAAGCACACCGAGCTGGCTCTGTGTGACAACCCCTGGTACACCACCGTTCCCACCGTCCTGCCCAACACCACTGTTGAGACTGATATGATCAACAATTACACCGATCTGAAGACCAAGTTCTCCACCTCCAAGGGTGACACCAACCTGCTGGTCTCCCAGATCGTCTCCGGTTACACCGAAGAGGGCATGAACTCCGCTGCCGAGGCAGCTGCCACCATCTCCAATTCCTGGGGCGGCAAGCAGTACCTGGCTCTGAAGCAGCAGGCTTGGGACCGTCTGATCACTTACTACGAATCTCTGAACTAAGTTTTCCCTTTGCTGGGGCAGGCATAGCCTGCCTGCCCCGGCATACTTAAAAAACGGTTGGATCATGTTTCCTGACAATCGGAAAAGATCACAACGGGGGGGTCATTATGTACAAAAAACAATTGGTATTTCAAAAATACGTATGTTTGTTCGCGGTGATCGCAGCCGCAATTACGTTTATTTATTCCCTTGGCATCCTTACCGATATTTATGACAGTCTGTACTCCACGATGATGAATCCGGACGATCTGACGCAGACCTTTGTTCCCGGCTCCATCATCTACTATGACATGCAGGATTTTAACAAGACCTACATGAATGTCAGCATCGGTTTGATTCTGGCGGCCTGCCTGCTTTATCTGATGAATACGCAGGTCCGCAGAAAGTATTATATCGGCAACTACGTCGCCATCGCAATTTACAGCATCGCGACTGTCGGCGTTACCGTATGGTCCCATCTGCAGATCGAAGCCTTTAAGGTCCAGTATCTGACCACCGTCGATTTCGAGGCCTTGGCTGCCTTCGCTGAGATGTGGAACAAAACATACATCGAATCTACGTTCTTCCTGGATCTGCACTATGTGGTCGCCGCACTCTCTGTGCTGTCTGTTGTGGCCCTCATCGGCAATATGATCTGGAAGATGCAGCTCGTGAAGGCAGAGAATGCCCTGATCGAGGCAGGGAAGGAGGCAGCGGTATGACGCAGGATGTTCAGACCATCAAAAAGGATCGCATGCTCTATACGAAGGACAGCTTCTCTGCTACCCTGGTGATTCTGGCTATCGTATTGGATTGCCTTTACTTCGTGAAGATCTACCAGTCTGATGTTGGTTCCTACTACTACACCTGGATGATCGGCGTTTCCATCATTTACAACCTGGTATTCCTGCTGGTTGCCTTCCTGGCATCTGAAAGCGTCAAAAACCGCAGAAAGGGATATTCTCCGATCCTGCTGGGTCTTGGCCTGATCCAGATCGCCCGGATCTTTATCCTGCCCGCAAAGGCTCATGCCGCTACTGTTCTGGTCAACGGCGTTGAGACGGTCGTGATGGGCGACAGCCAGTATGCTTATGTGGTCGTATGTCTGGTGCTGTCCGCTGCTTGCTGCATCGTGGCTGCAATTACCAGCGCCCGGAACAACAAGATCCTGGCTGATTACATGCGCTCCATTGAAAATCAGGCGGCTTGAGAGGTAGAATGTTATGGCAGAATTGAGTTTACAGCACCTGGAAAAGGTCTATGACAATAACGTTCAGGCCGTTTATGACTTCAATATTGACGTCAAGGACGGCGAACTGATCGTTCTGGTTGGTCCCTCCGGCTGCGGCAAATCCACCACTTTGAGAATGGTTGCCGGCCTGGAGGACATCACCAGAGGCAAAATGCTCCTGGATGGCAAGGACGTTACCAACGCCCCTGCCAAGGACCGTGATATCGCCATGGTCTTCCAGAACTACGCCCTGTACGGCCACATGACCGTATATGAAAACATGGCGTTCTCCCTGACCCTGCGGAAAGAGGATCCCAATGTGATCCACCAGAAGGTTCTGGCTGCCGCTGAGGTCCTGGGCCTGATGGAGCAGCTGAACAAGAAGCCCGCGCAGCTTTCCGGCGGCCAGCGCCAGCGTGTGGCAATGGGACGTTCCATCGTCCGTAACCCCAAGCTCTTCCTGTTTGACGAGCCCCTTTCCAACCTGGACGCCAAGCTGAGAAGCGCTACCAGAAGAGAGATCCTGCTGCTGCACAAGCGGCTCAACGCTACCATGCTCTACGTCACCCACGATCAGACCGAGGCTCTGACCCTGGCTGACCGGATCGTGTGCATGTCCATGGGCCATGTTCAGCAGATCGGCACCCCGCTGGAACTGTACGATGAGCCTGCCAACCTGTTCGTGGCCAGCTTCATCGGCCTGCCCCCCATGAATTTCGTGGATGTGAAGGTCGAAAAGGACCGCGTTGTATCCGAATACATCACCCTGCCTCTGACCCAGGAGGAGCAGAAGCTGCTCAGCGGTTATGTTGGCAAGGAGGTTGTCCTGGGTATTCGTCCCGAAAACACCAAGGTGGGCGACGAGTTCCAGATGAAGGTCATCAACAATGAGAACCTGGGCATGAATACCCTGGTTCACGGTCATCTGGGTGCCGACGGCAAGGGCGCCAAGATCACCTGCAAGCTCAGCGGCTGGTGCAATTACAAGGCCGGCGATGTGGCTTCCATCAGTGTCACCAGAAAGCATTTCTTCGACAAGGAAACCACCTGCGCCATCAAAGCGGAGGTAAAAGCATGAAACAGAAAAATATTCTGAGCCGTATCGGCGCCGGCGTGAAGGAATTCTTCCGGAAGATGATCGCTTCCCTGAAGCGCAGACCCCAGACCATTCCTCTGGTGATGCTGGCAGTCTGCTTCCTGGTCTATTCCTTTAACCTGACCAACATGTCCAATACCACTGCTAAGATCCAGGGTGCCGGCATGGGCCTGTGCCAGTTCTGCATCATGCTCTTCACTCTGCTGAGCATGGTCTGCATGCTGAACGCATTCCCCACCCGTAAGAAGCCCGTGATCCCTATGGTGGTTCTGATGTTCGTCATGTTCGCGGTCATCATCTACTGCGACATTCATTACAGCAACGCCATTATGGCTGCGCTGAACCGCGCAGAGAGCCCCATTAAGCTGGACAAGTCCACAGAGTACATCGCAAACGCCTACAATATGCTGCAGACCTTCATCGTTTTGATGTGTGTCACGGCTGGCCTGGTGGTGACCCTGCCTGTTTACAGCAAGCTGATCCGCAAGATCAACACCTCCGTTGAGGTGGAAGACAACGGCGACATGGCCGAGATCGAGATCAGCGAATAAGAACATTTCGTTTTCGCCGTGGGAACGGCAGACCCTGACAATTGGAAAAGAGCGTTATGAGCACAAACAACGAGAAGAAAAATTACGAGCTGAAAAGCGATGCAGTCGAGCGGCTGCTGAAGGCGGAAGCCGGCGATGTGCCGGAGTATTCCGAAGAGGAACTGAAGAAGTACCGGTCTAAGGGCGGCATCAAGATCCCCGAACCGGTGAAGGTGCTGTTTCTGAAGGCGTGGTTTGCCGGAGCGGTTTGCTACTTTATCCTCTGGGGCCTTGGTACTTACATTTACAGCCTCATCGATATGCTTTTTATTCTCGGTATTGTCATGGGTATGGCGACGGATCTTTTGACCAACAATGTGATCCGTTTCATTGAGAAGTCCCCCGGCGAGAACGACAAGTGGCTGATGTTCCCTAAAAAGGGGATGGCCAGCTTCTTCCTGAACATGGTGTACGCCTTCGCCATTATCTTCTGCGTATATAAGCTGTACGACATCATCAACAGCATGGCTGCCGCAATTTCCGGCAACGCAGATACCGTGGCGCTGGGCGTCGAACCGGTGCTTTTCGGCATCTTCTGCATGGGATTTGATACTCTCTTTGTCGGATGCAAAAATCTGATGAAGCAGATCATCTCCGACGCGAAAATGAAGGTCCAAAAACCCGAATAAAACCTGCAACGTGATAAACATACGAACCATAGAAGGAGTATCGGATTATGGCTTACTTGACGCTGAAAGGAATAAACAAGATTTATCCCAACGGCTATCATGCAGTACATGATTTCAACCTGGAAATCGAAAAAGGTGAATTCATCGTATTCGTTGGTTCTTCCGGCTGCGGCAAGTCCACCACCCTGCGTATGATCGCAGGCCTGGAGGATATCAGCAGCGGTGAGTTCCTGATCAACGGTGAATATGCCAACAACAAGGGTCCCCGCGAAAGAGAGATCGCCATGGTGTTCCAGAGCTATGCTCTGTATCCCCAGATGAGCG
>CAZHEG010000116.1:0-4313 GCA_964531435.1 uncultured Oscillospiraceae bacterium
CACATGGGTCACGCCATGGACGCAACGCTGCAGGATACCCTGATCCGTTTCAAGCGTATGCAGGGCTATGATGCCCTCTGGATCCCCGGTGTTGACCATGCGGGCATCGCCACCCAGATCAAGGTGGAAGAGGAGCTGCGGACCAAGGAGGGCATCACCCGCTACGACCTGGGCCGTGAAAAGTTCCTGGAGCGTGTGTGGGACTGGAAGCACAAGTATGGCAACCGCATCGTGGAGCAGCAGAAGAAGCTTGGCGCTTCCTGCGACTGGGACCGTGCCCGGTTCACCATGGACGAGGGCTGCTCCAAGGCCGTCCGTGAGGTGTTTGTCAGCCTGTATGAAAAGGGCCTGATCTACAAGGGCAGCCGCATCATCAACTGGTGCCCCAATTGCGTCACCGCTCTGTCTGACGCAGAGGTGGAATATGTGGACAAGCCCGGCCACCTGTGGCATATCCGTTATCCTCTGGCGGACGGCTCCGGCGAGGTTGTGGTTGCTACTACCCGTCCCGAGACCATGCTGGGCGATACCGGTGTCTGCGTCAACCCCAATGACGAGCGCTATCAGCACATCATCGGCAAGACCGTGATCCTGCCCCTGGTGAACAAGGAGATCCCCGTCGTTGCCGACGATTATGCCGAGATGGAGTTTGGCACCGGCTGTGTCAAGATGACTCCCGCCCATGACCCCAACGACTTTGAGGTGGGCCTGCGGCACAATCTGGAGGTCATCCGTGTGCTGGATGACAACGGCAGGGTCAATGCCCTGGGCGGAAAGTATGAGGGCCTGGACCGCTACGATGCCCGTAAGGCGATCGTTGCCGACCTGGAAGCGGGCGGCTATCTCGTGAAGATCGATGACCATGCCCACAATGTTGGCACCTGCTACCGCTGCCACAAGGATGTGGAGCCCATCATCTCCGCCCAGTGGTTCGTGAAGATGAAGCCCCTGGCTGAGGAAGCCATCCGTGTTGTGAAGGAAGGGGAGACCAAGTTCGTTCCCGAGCGGTTCTCCAAGACCTACATGAACTGGATGGAGAATGTCCGTGACTGGTGTATTTCCCGCCAGCTGTGGTGGGGACATCAGATTCCCGCCTGGACCTGTGCCGAGTGCGGCCACATCACCGTTTCCCGTGAGGATGCCTGCAAGTGCGAAAAGTGCGGCAGCACCCAGATCACCCGGGAGGAGGACGTGCTGGACACCTGGTTCAGCTCTGCCCTGTGGCCCTTTGAGACGCTGGGCTGGCCCGACTGCGACGCGGAGGATCTGAAGAAGTTCTATCCCACCGACGTTCTGGTCACCGGCTATGACATCATCTTCTTCTGGGTCGCCCGTATGATCTTCTCCGGCTGTGAGCACACCGGCAAGGCTCCCTTCCACACGGTTCTGATCCACGGCCTGGTCCGTGACAATCAGGGCCGGAAGATGAGTAAGTCCCTGGGCAACGGCATCGATCCTCTGGAAATGATCGATAAGTACGGCTGCGACGCCCTTCGTATGAACATGGTCACCGGAAATTCCCCCGGAAATGATATGCGCTTCTATGTGGAGCGGTGCGAGGCCATGCGTAACTTTGCCAATAAGCTCTGGAACGCCAGCCGCTATGTCATGATGAACCTTTCCGAGGGTGCCGTCAACCGGCTGCCCGCTTCTGAGAAGCTGGAGATCGCCGATAAGTGGGTGCTGAGCAAGCTGAATACCCTGATCGCCGAAGTTACCGATAACATGGAGTCCTACGAGCTGGGTGTTGCCATCCAGAAGATCTACGACTTCATCTGGGACATCTACTGCGACTGGTATATCGAAATGACCAAGGCCCGTCTCTTCTCCGATGATACCGACCGGAAGCAGACCGCCATCCAGGTCCTGGTCTATGTGCTGGATCAGATCCTGCGGCTGCTGCATCCCTTCATGCCCTTCATCACCGAGGAGATCTGGCAGTCCATCCCCCACGAGGGTGAGGCCCTGATCGTTGCCACGTGGCCTGAGTATTCCGATGCCCTGGCATTCAAGGCAGAGGAGAGCGCCATGGAGTCCGTTATGAACGCCATCCGTGCCATCCGTGCCCGCCGTACTGAGATGAACGTGCCCCCCAGCAAGAAGGCCGCACTGCACATCCTCACCGCGAAGCCCCAGATCTTCACCGAGGGTGAGGGCTTCCTGCAGCGACTGGCATACGCCGACGAAGTGACCATGCTGACCGAGGAGCCCTCCAACCTGGACGGAATGGTGACCATCACCACCAGCGACGCCAAGCTTTATATCCCCATGGGCCAGCTTGTGGACGTGACGAAGGAAGTGGAGCGCATCACCAAGGAGCTGGAGAACGCCAAGAAGTTCCTGGCTTCTCTCAACGGCAAGCTATCCAACGAGAAGTTCGTTTCCCGTGCCCCCGAGGCCGTTGTCAATGCCGAGCGGGAAAAGGCGGCTAAGACCTCTGATCTGATCGCTCAGCTCACCGAGAGCCTGGAAGCACTGAAAAAGCTGTAACCGAAAATAAGATTTCTGGACTGCTGCAAAACGCAAGTTTTGCGGCAGTCCTTTTCTTTTTCCCTTTTCCTCATTCCGACTGCAATTGCGCCCCAGCGGCGATATACTCACCTCAGCATACAAAAGGAGGAATTAAAATGCATTTCACCAGTTTTCTGGAAAACGGCACTTTGACAGTTGCTCTCACCGGGGAGATCGACCACCACTGTGCCAAACATTACATTCAGGCCATTGGCGCAAAAATTGAAGCGTATACCCCTGACGTCTGCATTCTGGACTTTTCGGAGGTTTCCTTCACCGACTCATCCGGCATTGCGGTGGTCATCAATGCCCTGCGGGCTATGTCCCAGATCGAGGGGAAGCTTGCCCTGACCGGAATCAACGCCCAGCCCATGCGGGTATTCCGGGCGTCAGGAATCGATAAATTAGTTGAGATCAAGGAGGCTGTATCATGAAATTTGACAACTTTATGACCCTGGAATTTCCAAGCCGCTCGGCAAATGAGGCTTTTGCCCGCTCGGCAGTAGCCTGCTTCGCGGCGCAGCTGGACCCCACCATGGAGGAGCTGGGGGATATCCGCACCGCGGTTTCGGAAGCAGTGACAAACTGCATCGTACACGCCTATCCCGATTGCTTCGGCACCATCACGGTTCGCTGCCGCATTTTAAAGGACAATGTTCTGGACATTGTGGTAAAAGACAAGGGCGTGGGCATTGCAGACATTGAGCAGGCAAAGCGTCCCATGTTCACCACCGGGGGGTCTGACCGCAGCGGCATGGGCTTTACCATTATGGAAAGCTTCATGACCAGCTGCGAGATCACTTCCGAGCCGGGCAAAGGCACCACGGTACATATGCGCCGACGCATCCAGCGCAGAAAATGACCAGAACGGAGGAGCTGATCGCCCGGGCACAGGCGGGGGACAGGGAAGCGGCGGAGCAGCTGGTTACGGAAAACGCGCCGCTGGTATGGTCCGTCGCAAGGCGGTTCATCGGGCGCGGGACAGAAGCGGATGACCTGTACCAGCTGGGGTGCCTGGGCTTTTTGAAGGCGGTAGAGGGCTTTGACCTGGAATACGGCACCCAGTTCTCCACCTACGCGGTGCCGAAGATCACCGGAGAGATCCGCCGCTTTCTCCGGGATGATGGGGCAGTAAAGGTATCCCGCTCCATCAAAGAGCGGGCGGCATCCATCAAAACGGCCCGGGTCGAGCTTACCGCCCTGCTGGGCAGGGAGCCAACGGTGACAGAGCTGAGTGAACGCACCGGGTTCAGCGTGGAGGATATCGCCACAGCGGAGACCGCCACGGCTGCCACGGAATCCATCAACCGGGAAACAGGGGAGGATGGGTTCAGTTTGGAGGATATCCTTACAGATACGGAGTCGGAAGAGACCCTGGTGGAGCGAATTTCTCTGAAACAGGCCATTTTGCGGCTGCCGGAGCGGGAGCAGCTTGTGGTCAAGCTGCGCTATTTCCACGGCCTTACCCAGGACCGGGTGGCAAAGGTGCTGCAGGTCAGCCAGGTCCAGGTATCGAGAATCGAAAAGAAGGCGTTGGGCAATTTAAGGGAATTGCTGCGGTAAATTGTAGTTTAGCGACTAGTTATAAATGAATATCGTAGGGGCGGATATCATCCGCCCACCATTTTGCGTTGCAAAATGGTATCGCCGTAGGCGATAGATCATTATTTTCGCTGAAAATCAGAAAATGTTCCATTTTCCGCAGGCGGATGATATCCGCCCCTACATTGTTGTATGTCACACCGGTGCGATAAACTACAATTTATATCCGTAAAAAACTCTTTACCTTTCTCGTCGAATGC
>CAZHEG010000117.1:0-4306 GCA_964531435.1 uncultured Oscillospiraceae bacterium
TCCATCTCCCCCAAAGCATCAGACCAGCACTGCCAAAATACCGCCGGGGGCGAGAACGCCATCGGCGAATTTCCGGCTGTAACAGACCATATCTGCCGCCTGCAGGGCGATATCCTCCTGCGTGGCGTTGATGTACAGGCGCACTGTGCCGCCGCTGCCGGGCCGGTCATAGCAAAGCAGCCTTGGGTGGGCCGGATCGTGGTGCCAGCGGATCTCCGTTCCCCGGATGGCGGGGCTGCTTCTGCGCAGGGCGATCAGCTTCTTCATTTCGTCAATGGAGGCATCGTGCACGCCGTTGTCGATATCCTGCCAGGGCATGGTCCTGCGGCAGTCCGGGTCATGCCCGCCGGGCATGGCGATCTCGGTGCCGTAGTAAATGCAGGCAGAGCCGGGCATGGTCATCAGCACCGCCAGCTGCTGGTACAGCACATCCGGGCTTCCGCAGCGGTTCAGGGCCCGCAGGGTATCGTGGGTATCCAGGAAATTGAAGATGCAGCGGTTGACCTGCTCCGGGTACAGGCTGTATACCCGGTTCATGGCGTACATAAAGTCCCGGGAGGTGCTGTCCCCATCCACCCAGAAATTGTTCATGCTCTCAAAGAAGGGATAGTTCATCACCGAATCGTACTCGTCCCCCTGGAGCCACTGGACACTGTCGTGCCAAATCTCCCCCAGCAGGAACAGATCCGGCTTGATGGATTTCAGCTCGCCGTTCATGACCTTCAGGAAGGTGTGGGACACCTCATTGCCCACGTCAAAGCGGATGCCGTCGATGTTCCAGTTTTCCACCCAGTATTTGCAGCGGTCGGTGCAGTAGCGGATGACCTCGGGATTGTTGGTGTTCAGCTTCGGCATATTGTCGAGGAAGGCAAAGCCGTAAAACCGCCCGTCCTTCAGGCTGGCGTATTTCCGCTCAAAGGGAATTTGGTTGATGCAGAACCAGTGGAAATACCTGGAATTCTCACCCTTTTCCCACACATCCTTCCAGGCGAAGAATTCGGTGCCGCTGTGATTGAACACCGCGTCCAGCATCACCCGGATGCCCAGGCTGTGGGCCGTTTCCACCAGTTCCTTCACATCCGCTTCCGTGCCGAAATCCGGGTCGATCACGTCATAGTCAAAGGTATTATACTTATGATTGGTGTTGGACAGGAACAGGGGCAGCAGATAGATGCCGGTGATTCCCAGCTCCTTCAGGTAGGGCAGCTTCCGGATCACGCCCCGCAGGTCGCCGCCGTAGAAATCGCCGCCGGTCACCGTTTCCCGGTCCTCCCAGTCCTTCAGCGCTACCCGCTTCGGGGCCCGGTCTCCCCGGCAGAACCGATCGGGCATGATCTGATACCACACGGTATCCTCCACCCAGTCCGGCACCGTGACCACATCGGAGGGGTTCATCCAGGCCAGCTTGTAGTACTGCTTCCAGCGGCCCTTTTTACCGATGGCCTCCCCGGTGTAAAAATCATCCTCGAACATCAGCAGCTTTTCATCGCCGCAGAAAATTTCAAAGTAATACTGCAGCCGCTTGTATTCCGGCTTCAGCTGCGCCGTCCAGATGAAAGAATGCTTCAGCTCCCGCTTCACTTCCATGGGCAGCACCTTGCCGATCCAGTTGATCTCACCGGAAATACCGTAGGCATAGGGGTCCTCATAAATGAGATTAACAGCGGTAATGTCCTTACCGGTGCGGATATTCAGCACCGCCGTGTCCCGGTCCAGCATGTAGCAGTCGGTCAAGGCGCTTCTGTGCATAATGGCGTTCAAATTCACGGTCATCCCTCCCTGGGTCATTATACTGTCTTTTCGCCAAATTGTCATTAAAAATCGGAAATTTCGTATCACAAAGGGCAGCTCCGTTCCCCTCCCCCTGTCTTGTTTCCGGCACTTCCGCAAATAAAGAAACTCCTGAGCTGGCGGCACAGCGCCGGTCACTCAGGAGTTTGATTATCAGGACAGGATCCGGGCGGTGGTCTCCTCCTCGTACTGCCGGGTGTAAAGCTCGTGGTAGTACCCCCGCAGCCGCAGAAGCTGGTCGTGGGTGCCCTGCTCCACGATCTTTCCGTTCTTCACCACCAGAATCAGGTCCGCGTTTCGCACAGTGGACAGCCGGTGGGCGATCATAATGGAGGTCCTTCCGGCGGTCACCGATTCCATGGCCGCCTGGATCTTCGCTTCGGTCATGGTATCGACGGAGGCGGTAGCCTCGTCCAGAATCAGAATTCTGGGGTCTGCCAGGATGGCCCGGGCAAAGGAGATCAGCTGCTTTTCCCCGGTGGAGAGCAGCTCTCCCCCCTCGCCCACATCGGTATCCAGCCCATGCTCCAAATGGGAGATGACCTCCTGGGCGGATACTGCGGCAATGGCGCTTTGGATCTGTTCCTCCGTGGCATCGGGGTTACCCATCAGCAGATTTTCCCGGACGGTGCCGGAAAACAGATGGGGCGTCTGCAAAACGTAGCCGATGGAGGCATGGAGCCAGAGCTGGGAACGTTCTCTTGCGTCCCGCCCGTCAATGAGAAGGGTACCCTCCGTGGGCTCATAGAACCGGCAGACCAGATTGGCAAGGGTGGATTTTCCCGCGCCGGTCTCGCCCACGATGGCAAGATGGGTGCCGAAGGGAATATCCAGGGAGAAATGCTCCAGCACCGTTTCCTCCCCGTCGGGGTAGCGGAAGGTCACATCCCGGAAGGAGATATCTCCCTTCAGGGGCTCCCAGTTTTCCCGCTTGGGGTTCAGGCTGTCGCCGTATTTTTCTATGACCTCCGGCGTATCCGTCACGTCAGACTTCACCGCCAGCAGATTGGTAAAGCGCTCGATGTTTACCTGGGTGGTGATCAGGTCGGATACGATATCCACCAGCCACCGCAGGGGCTCCATCATGCCCTGGGCATAGGACATGAACACGGAAAAGGTGCCGATCTCGCTCTGGGCGATATAGCCGCCCTTCCACAGCACGATGGCCAGGGCCACACTGGAGGCAAAATTCATGGTGCCGGCAAACAGGCCCCGCAGGCGGGATGCCTGCACGCTTTTGGTGCGCATATTGCCGGTCTCCTCCGCGAACCGCCGCTCCATTTTATCTTCGATGGCCAGGGATTTCACGGTTTTGGCCCCGGTGATGCCCTCGTTGAAATTGCCGGTGATGCGGGAATTGACCTCCCGGACCTCCCGGTTGACCCGGATCAGCTTTTTCTGGAACACCGCAAAGAGGATCACCAACAGCGGGATCATCGCCAGCACCATAGCCGCCAGGCCGGGATTCAGCGCCACCATCACCACCACCGCGCCAATGAGGTAGGACACCCGCCACACGCAGTCCACCAGGCTCCAGCTGACCAGACTGCCGATGCGGGCGGTGTCGCTCATCAGCCGGGCGTGGATGTAGCCCACGCTGTTCTGGTTGAAATAGGAGAAGGACAGGGTCTGCAGGTGGTCAAACCCGGTCTGCCGCAGCTGCCGGTTCACCCGCATCTCAATGATGGTGGCCAGGGAGCAGGAAATGTAATTGGAGCCCGCCGCCACCAAAATGGTCAGGATGTAAAGCGCCAGGAAGGCTGCCACGGTATCAAAGCTGCCCTCCCCGACGAAATGATCCAGTGCATACCGCTGGAACAGCGGCAGGATGATATCCGTCAGGCTTCCCGCCAGGCCAAATATGACCATGACCAGCAGCATTCCCCGGACTTCCCGAAGAAAGGGCAGGACCTTCCCAATGCCAAAGTATTTCAGGTGTGTGGTTTTCTGTTCTTCCATCAGGAATTCACCTCCCCGGAGCCGCTTTGGGCTTCGTAAATTTTCTGATAAATGCCGCCGGCGCACTTCAGCTCCTCGTGGGTGCCCTCCTCCGCGATGCGCCCCCGGTCCAGGACGATGATCTTATCCGCGGAGGAAAGGGTGGTGATCCGGTGGGAGATCAGGATGATGCTGGCCTTGCCGTAGCGCTGCCGCAGACCCTGGCGGATCCTGGCATCGGTCTGGGTATCCACGGCGGACAGGGAATCGTCAAAAATCAGGATGGGCGTGTCGGATGTCAGGGTCCGGGCGATGGCGGTGCGCTGCTTCTGACCGCCGGAAAGGGTCACGCCCCGCTCGCCGACCATGGTCTCATAGCCGGATGCGAAGGAGGTAACGGTCTCGTCCAGGGCTGCGGCTGCCGCCGCGGCGCGGATGGCGTCCATATCCGGCCGCTCGGAAACGATGCCGATATTTTCCGCGATGGTCCGGGAGAACAGGTACGGCTCCTGCAGCACCATGCCGATATTGCGGCGCAGATGGGCCGTGCGGATCTTGCGGATATCCGTTCCGCCAA
>CAZHEG010000118.1:0-4269 GCA_964531435.1 uncultured Oscillospiraceae bacterium
ATCTTAAATACCACAGGAACGCCGAAACAGATGGCAGTCAGTCCCGTGCAGACATTGCTGATCATCATGGTCATGCCCACAGCCTCCGCGCCAATGTCGGTGAACTGCTGGAATGCCCACAGGACCGGCACCCGGAATACAAATACCCGGGCAACATTCAGGATCATGGTCAGCTTGGAATAGCCGTAGCCAAGAAGCAGCGCGATGGTGGCGGAATTGATGCCAAGGGTGATATATCCCAGCATTTCCCACTTGTGGATCGACACGATCATGTCACAGAATTCCTGATCGAAATTATTTTCCGACCGGGCAAAGATCTCCGCCAGCCAGGGCAGCGTCTGGGATACCAGCAAAAGGCCGATCACGCCGATACCCACTTCGATTGCAAGCAGCCAGAAATACAGCTGCAGGGTCCGCTTGTATTTTCCCGCGCCCCGGTTCTGGCTGATCAGCGGCGCTGCGCCATCGGAAAAGCCCATGTGCCAGGAGGTGGTCAGGCCGCCGATGTTATTGGAGATGCCCAGCGCCCCCACCGTCAGGCCGCCGTAAAGTCCGGACATGGCATTGACGATGACCTTGCCCGCCGCAAACAGCAGCTTTTCCGCGGAGATGGGATAGCTCAAATTGAAGATCGGGCCGACGGTATCCTTTTTCAGGCTGATGTTTTTCCAGGAAAAGCGGAATACGCTTCTCTCTTTTGTCATGGACAGCAGCGCGAACAGCAGCAGGAGCATCTGGGAGATCAGGGTCGCCACGGCGATCATCGTTACACCCCCATGGAGAATGTATACGAATACAGCAGACAGGCCCAGCTTTACCACGATGACCACCATGTTCAGCGCAAGGATCATTTTCGTCTGTCCCCTGCTCCGGGCAATGGCGATGTAGACCGTATTAAAAAACTGGATCACCAGGGTCAGAATCTCTATGCGGAAATAGCCAACACCGGCGGTGATGAGCTCCTCCGGGGTCTGCAGCAGCCGCAGAAATGGCTTTGCGAAGGGAATCAGTGTCACAGCCAGCACAAGGCTCACCAGCACCGCCAGAACATAGACGGTGGATACCCGCCGCTGGACCGCCTCATCATCTCCCCTGCCATAGGCTTCGGAGATCTTGATGCTGCTGCCCACCGCCAGGCCGCTGCCAAGGGCAGTCACCATCAGGGTGATCTGGCTCAGGGCAGAGACCGCCGATACCGCCTCGGCACCGATATACGCCGCCATCAGGGCGTCGAGAATTTTGAAGATGCTTTGCAGCGCCTGATACAGCGCCAGGGGCGCGCAGGTGCTCAAAACCACCCATAAGGCAGATCCGTTCAGCGCAAACTGGCGGAACGCTTCATCTTTTTTTGAAAATCCTGCCATTGGGATATCCTTTCTACTCACAGTCAAAATGGGTCATGATGTCCGGCTCCCCTGCCCGGTACAGTAGATCGCTGTAAGGCGGGCCGAACCGCTCCAGCTCCCGGGCCAGCAGTCCTGCCATCCGGACAGCGCCGTCATATTTCAGATGGGTGTTGTCCTTGGGCCAGACATAAAGGGGCTTCGATTCCGCGTCACCAAGGCTGGCAACCAGGTCCTCCGTCAGCGCCGTCAGATCCGCCACGGGAACCTGCTCCCGCAAGCCCAACCGGCGCACCGCTTCCGGATATTCCCCATGGCTGCCGGGACAGAATGTGCCATTCTCAAAATTGCGGCGGGCAATGGGTGTGATCAGCACGGGGTGTGCCCCCTTCTCCCTGGCCGCGTCGATAAAAAAGCGAAGATTGTCCTGATAGCTGCCGTAGGGCTCCGTATGGCGCAGAACGTCCGGCTTCTCGTCGTTGTGTCCGAATTGGATCAGCAGAAGATCCCCCCGCTGCATCCCATGGCGGACCGGCTCGAACAGCCCTTCATCCAAAAAAGACTTGGTGCTGCGGCCGTTCTTTCCATGGGGCATCACCTGCACATGGTCAGCCATGTACAGGTGCAGCACCTGGGACATACCCGTCTGGGGATAAGTATCGATCTTATTCAGCTGGACGGTACTGTCGCCGATATAAAAAACTCTGGTCATTGCTTACAGCACCACGCCGTCCTTGAAAATGGAGATCTCCCGGTAGCCCTTTTCCTCGGTCCGGGTCTTCTTGCCGGAGGCGACCTCCAGCACCAGCGCCAGCAGATCCGCGCCCGCCTCATCCAGAGTGCGGGTACCGTCGGCCACTACGCCGGCGTTGAAATCGATCCAACCCTGCTTTTTGGTGGCCAGGGGGGTGTTGGTTGCGATCTTCATGGTGGGAGCGGGCGCGCCGAAGGGGGTGCCCCGTCCGGTGGTGAACAGGATCAAATGGGCACCGGCTGCGGTCAAAGCGGTGGAAGATACCAGGTCATTGCCGGGGCCGTAAAGCATATTCAGGCCCTTGGCGGTCACAGCCTCGCCATAGCCGATGACATCCATGATGGGTGCGCTGCCGCCCTTCTGGACACAGCCGCAGGACTTGTCCTCCAGGGTGGTGATGCCGCCGGCCTTGTTGCCGGGGCTGGGGTTTTCATAGACCACCTCGTTGTGGCGGATGAAGTAATTCTTGAAGCCGTTGATCATATTCACGGCCTTGTGGAAAACCTCTTCATTGATGCAGCGGTCCATGAGGAAGCCCTCGGCACCAAACATTTCAGGAACCTCCGTCAGCACGGTGGAGCCACCCATGGCAACCAGCATGTCGGAAAAACGGCCCACAGTGGGGTTGGCGGTGATGCCGGAAAGGCCGTCGGAGCCGCCGCACTTCATGCCGATGACCAGCTCGGAAGCGGGGATCTCCTCTCTTTCAAAGGAGCCGGCATAGGCTGCCAGCTGCTCCAGCAGCTCCCGGCCCGCGGCATACTCATCCTCAACCTGCTGGCAGGTCAGGAACTTGACCCGGTTCTCGTCGTAGGGGCCCAGCTCCGCCAGGAACTGCTCATGGGTCAGGTTTTCACAGCCCAGCTGCAGCACCAGCACGGCGCCCGCATTGGGATGGCGGGTCAGGGCAGCCAGCAGCTTTCTTGTCTGGGCATGGTCCTCACCGGTCTGGGAGCAGCCGAAGGGATGGGTAAAGGTATACAGGCCCTCGACGGATCCGCTGACCAGATCCTGGTTTTCCCGCACCAGAGCCTTGGCTACATCGTTGACGCAGCCAACAGTGGGGATGATCCAGATCTCGTTACGGATGCCAACCTTGCCATCGCCGCGGCGGTAGCCCCGGAAAGTTGCAGTGGGCAGGGGCTCAGGCTGGCAGATGTTGGGATTGTAGGTATATTCGATCTCGCCGGAGAGATTGGTCTTCATGTTATGGGTGTGCACCCATTCGCCGGGTGCGGCAGGGGCAGTGGCATGACCGATGGAGAAGCCGTACTTCACGATCTGGTCATTCTCCGCAAGGGGCTTCAGTGCCATTTTATGGCCCTGGGGGATGTCGCAAAGGGCGGTTACACCGTTAAAAACAGTGCCCGCGGGAATCGGATGCAGAGCGACCGCGACATTATCGTTGGAATGAATGTGGATAAAATCAGGCATAGGAAATACCTCCTAAAAATGCAGGGGCCGATATTCTTGATCGGCCCCTGCTCAAATTATTTACAGGCAGGAAGCGTAAGCGGCGATGGCGCCTTCTTCGCGAATCTTCTTCAGGTTTGCGGCAACAGCGGCCTCAAAGCCTTCGATGGCAGTCAGATCCTGACCCCACATCCGCTCATTGGTCATGACGGCGTGGACCAGCTCCTCAACACTGTCATCCTTATGATCATAGTAGAATTCCAGTGCCCAGCGGTCATCGGAGCAAACATAAGTGTTACCCTTGGGACGGCGGCAGACCAGACCCGCATCATTCAGCTCCTGAATGTCATTGCTGAAGAAGGCAATGTAAGCGGCAAAGCTCATGGTCAGGCACTTGGGCAGCTCACCCTTGGCCTCGATGTACTCCAGGAAGGAGGGCATATTTCTGGCTCTCCACTTGGAGGTAGAGTTCAGGCTGATGCTCATCAGTTCGTGGGCCACGAAGGGGTTATTGAACCGGTCCTGAACAGCCGCGGCAAAGTTTCTGCAGTCCTCCTGGTCCAGGGGCAGGATGGGCACGATCTCATCCAGCAGCATCTTGTTCATAAAGCCCAGAACGACCTCATCCTCCATGCACTTGCGGACGATATCATGACCGCCCAGGTATGCACCCAGTACAAAGCCGGTATGGGCGCCGTTCAGGATGCGGACCTTGCGCTTCTTGTAGGGAGTCATGTCGGGAGCCACGAAAACATTGGC
>CAZHEG010000119.1:0-4257 GCA_964531435.1 uncultured Oscillospiraceae bacterium
GAAAGGGCGCGTTTTTGCAACGCGCCCATTCTTTTTTTACTCAACCCGCTTGGCGACCACCACGAAGCGGCCGTTATCCAGGGTATATTCACAGGTGGACAGGGTCAGCAGCATATCGCCGTATTCCGCCGTCACGCCGGTCTTGTACATCTGAAGGGAATGTACCGTTTTGATGAACTGGTTGAACTCCTCCTCGGAATTGGCGGTGTTGAACAGGTGATAGCTGAAGCCCTGGCCCAGGTTGGCACTGGTCTTGAACACCGCGATGACCTGGTAGGTATGGCGCTCGTAGAGGGTGTTGAAGGTGAAGTACTGGTGATCCTCCCAGAAGGCCTTTTTCTTATACTTGTCCAGGCCCGCGAACATGGAGCCGTTCTTCATGTGGTGACCGTAGAGCACCACGTTGTCGCCGGGGGTGAAAACATCGCACTCTTCCCGGGCGTAAATACAGCCGAAGGAGCTGTACTTTCCGTAGAAATTGTGGTTCAGGTAGTAGTCCTTCTTATTGGGGGACTGCATAACGGGATAGTCGATCTCCGTATCGGGGACGGTGATCCAGCCCACCAGATCGCTGTTCATGGCGTACAGCTCCCGGTATTCCTCCAAGATCAGGGACATATCCGCCGTGGCTTCCTCGCCGCTGCTCATGCTGCCGCTGGCGCTGGGCAGGGTGGCATCCACCTCGGAATTTCCGTTCTGTCCGGCGTTGGCCACCAGATTGGCAAGGTCCTTGTTGATGTTGTCGTTCTGGACGGAATCTACCATGTAGTTTGCCACATAGTAGCCGGACACGGCAAAGACGGCGATGAATACCACCAGCAGGGCTATGTAGATGATCCGTCCCACCAGCTTTTTCTTCCGCTTCTTTTCCGCTTCCTCAGGATCTTCCTCCGCCTCAGCAGCTTCGCCCGCTTCCGGTTCGCTTTCCGCCGGGGCTTCCTGGGGGGGCTCCTCCGCCGGGGCTTCCTCCGGCACCGGCGCAGCCACAGGGATCTCCCCTTCGGGCTCGGTTTCTTCCTCCGGAGCTTCTTCCGGGGCAGGCTCCTCTGCCGGATTCTCTGCCGGTTCCTCCGCGGGGGCGCTCTCCTGCGCCGCTTCCTCAATCTGCGGCTCCTGCTCCGCCGTCACGGGAGCAGCTTCATGTTCAATTTTATCGATAAAATCCAGCAGCCCGGACATATCGAAATCCTCCGGGTGCTCCAGAGCTTCCACAGCTTCCATTTCCTTCAGGAAATCCAGCTCGCTCTGCTCCTCATTGAGATGGTTCTCAGGCACTTTGATCCACTCCTTTTGGGCTATTATAGCGGATTGAGCGCAAAAAGTAAAGACTATTCCGTCATTTGGAAAAAGGTTTACAATTTTTCGGGCAAAATCCATCATTGCGCGGGGGACAAATGTTCCCGTCTTGTATACATTTTTTCCGAAGGAACATTGCAATCTTTCCCGAGCTGTGGTAGAATAGACCATTATTCCAACCGAAGGAGAATACGCTTATGATTTCCAGAGAAGTATGCCAGCGTGTACTGCACAAGGCTGTTTCCACCGGCGCGGATTATGCCGAGATCTTCGCGGAAAACACCGTGAACCACTCCATCTCCATGATCCAGAACAAGGTGGATTCCATCAACGACTCCGTGGTGGCCGGCGCCGCCGTCCGTGTTTACAAGGGTCTGCGCTCCGTAATGGCCAGCACCGTTGACACCAGCGAGCAGGGCCTGATCGACTGCGCCGCCAAGGCCGCCGAGGCCCTGGGCCAGGGCACCGCCCAGATCGACATCGTTCTGACGGAGCGGCTGTTCGGCGACATCCACCCGGTGAAGATCGTTCCCTCCACCGTGGGCAACGCCCGCAAGGTAGAGATCCTGAAGGAGGGCTATTTCGCCGCCCGGGAGTACCACCAGGCCATTACCCAGGTCAGCGGCACCCTGCTGGACGTGGACCACAACATCCTCATCGCCAACTCCGAGGGCCTGTACACCCAGGACCGCCAGATCCGCAGCCGCATCTCCATCTCCGCCGTGGCGGACATGGGCAGCGGCACCCAGACCGGCTCCTGCAACCCCGGCCGCCGCATGGGTCTTGAGGTATTCGACAGCATCATCGATCCCAAGGCCACCGGCATCCATGCCGCAAAGCAGGCCGTCACCATGGCCGGCGCGGGCTACTGCCCCGCAGGCGTGATGCCTGTTGCCATCGGCAACGGCTTCGGCGGCGTTATCTTCCACGAGGCCTGCGGCCACTCCCTGGAGGCAAGCTCCGTGGCCTACGGCCAGAGCCAGTTCGTGGGCAAGCTGGGTCAGCAGATCGCCAATACCAAGGTCACCGCCATTGACGACGGCACCATCCCCAACGCCTGGGGCTCCATCAACATCGACGACGAGGGCACCCCCGCCCAGAAAAACGTGCTGATCGAGAACGGCATCCTCAAGAGCTACATGATCGACAAGTTCAACGGCCGCCGCATGGGCATGGCCTCCACCGGCAACGCCCGCCGCCAGAGCTTTGCTTACACCACCACCTCCCGTATGACCAACACCTACATCGCCGAGGGCGACGACAAGAACGAGGACATCATCGCCTCCATGGAGTACGGCCTGTACGCCAAGGAAATGGGCGGCGGCTCCGTCAACCCCGTCACCGGCGAATTTAACTTTGCCGTCAACGAGGGCTACATCGTCCGCAACGGCGAGATCTGCGAGCCTGTCCGGGGCGCTTCCCTGGTTGGCAAGGGCAGCGACGTCATCATGAACATCGATATGGTCGGCCAGAATCTGGACATGGGCCAGGGCATGTGCGGCTCCAGCAGCGGCAGCGTACCCACCAATGTGGGCCAGCCCATGATCCGTGTGTCCAGCATCACCGTCGGCGGCAGATAAGGAGGCACCAATATGGATTTCAATACCTTTAAAAACGCGGTCATTGCCAATTGCGCCGAAATGGGCATTGCCGAATATGAGCTGTACTACCAGGTAGGCGGCAGCACCGAGGTCGGCGCCTTCATGCACGAGATCAACTCCTTCTCCTCCTCCCTGGACGGCGGCGTTTGCTTCCGCTGCATCGTGGACGGAAAGATGGGCTACGCCTCCACCCAGGCCCTCAGCGAATCCGAGGCCAAGGCCATCGTGGAGCGGGCCGCTGACAACGCCAGGACTCTGGAAGCCGAGGACGAGGTGTTCCTGGGCGAGGGCGGTCAGGAATACGAGCCCCTGAACCGGAATGTCTACGCCCTGCCCTCCACCGAGGAGCTGATCAGCACCGTGCTTTCCACCCAGGAAAAGCTGTACGCCGCCAGCCCCGCCGTGATCGACGGCTGCCAGACCGAGGGCCTGATCAACCATCACGAGATCGCCATCTGCAACTCCAAGGGCCTGGACCTGCACTACGAAAGTGACACCGCCGGCCTCATCGCCGTGGCTGTTGTGACCAACGGCACCGAGATGGAGAACAGCTTCAAGTTCAAGCTGGGCGAGCTGAGTGCCATCGATGCCGACGGGCTGACGAAGAAGGCCGTGGAAAACGCCCTGCAGAAGCTGGGCGGCGACGTGGCCCCTACGGGACAGTACCCCGTGGTGTTCAATCCCGACGCCATGAGCAGCCTGCTGCAGGTCTACTCCTCCATCTTCTCCTCCGAGGTGGCCCAGAAGGGTCTGAGCAAGCTGGCGGACAAGGAAGGCCAGGTCATCGCTTCCGAAGTGGTCACCCTGGTGGACGATCCCTTCCACTGCGACAACCCCGACCCCATGAACTTCGACGCCGAGGGCAGCCCCGCCCACAGGAAAAACGTCATTGAGAAGGGTGTCCTGAATACACTGCTGTATAACCTGAAAACCGCCCACAAGGCAGGCAAAAAGACCACCGGCAACGCCTCCAAGGGCGGCTACACCTCCCCCGTGGGCATCAGCCCCTTCACCATGTATCTGGCAGGGGGCGACCTCACCGAGGAGGAGCTGCTGGAGCAGGTGGGCAGCGGCGTGTATATCACCGACCTGAGCGGCCTGCATGCAGGCGCCAACCCCATTTCCGGTGACTTCTCCCTGCAGAGCTCCGGCTTCATGATCGAAAACGGCAGGAAGGCCGGATATGTGAAGTCCTTCACCGTGGCCGGAAACTTCTACGACCTGCTGAAGAACATCACCGCCGTTGCAAACAACGTGACCCTGCCCATGGCCATGGGCTCCACGGCCTTCGGTGCGCCCTCCACCCGTGTGGACGGCCTGAGCATCGCCGGTAAGTAATTCATCAGGATCTTCATTCATC
>CAZHEG010000120.1:0-4207 GCA_964531435.1 uncultured Oscillospiraceae bacterium
GCTCTTCTCATAAATCAGTTTCATGCGCCCAGCACCTCCTTCACGATGGCAACAGCCTTGTCGATCTCCGCCTTGGAGACCTTCTCGGTGGCGCACCACAGCACGCCGCCGGGGACGATGAGGCCGCCCAAAATGTCCTGCTTCTCCAGGGCAGCCAGGACCTCCTCCGCCTTAGGGCTCACGGTGACGAACTCATGGAAGTATTCGCCGGAGTGGGCCATGGAAACGCCGGGGAGCTTGCACAGCTCCGCAGCCAGATAGTGGGCCTTGGACATGGACTGCAGGGCAGCCTGCTTCAGGCCCTCGGGGCCCATGGCGGCCAGATACAGTCCGGCAGTCAGGGCGCACAGCGCCTGGTTGGAGCAGATGTTGGAGCTGGCCTTTTCCCGGCGGATGTGCTGCTCACGGGCCTGCAGGCTCAGCACGAAGGCCCGCTCGCCCTTGGCATCCACCGTCTGGCCCACGATGCGGCCAGGCAGCTTGCGCATCAGCTTGCTGGTGGTAGCCATATAACCCAGGTAGGGGCCGCCGTAGCTCAGGGGCATGCCCAGGGGCTGGGCCTCGCCCACGGCGATGTCAGCGCCCATATCCCGGGGTGTTTTCATAATGCCCAGAGCGATGGGGTTGCAGCCCAGGATGTACAGCGCGCCGCTGGCGTGGACCGCCTCGGCGATGGTCTCGGCATCCTCAAACAGGCCGTAGAAGTTGGGCTGCTGGACATAGACGGAAGCGACGCCCGCATTCAGCAGGCCCTTCAGAGCCTCCAGGTCGGTCTTGCCGTCCTTCACGGGGATCACCACCATCTCGTCGCCGGTGCCGTAGCAGTAGGTGCGGATGGTATTGATGGTATCGGGGTGGGCAGCGCCGGAAACCAGGGTGACCCGGCGCTTGCGGTCCCGGCACATGGCGGCAGCTTCCGCGGCGGCAGTTGCGCCGTCGTAGACAGAGGCGTTGGAAACATCCATGCCCGTCAGCTCGCAGATGCCGGTCTGATACTCGAAGATGGACTGCAGGATGCCCTGGCTCATCTCCGCCTGGTAGGGGGTGTAAGCGGTCAGGAATTCTTCCTTGGCGGGAATGTACTTGACGATGCTGGGGATATAGTGGTCGTAGGCACCGGCGCCCCGCAGAACCGTGGGGAACACGTGGTTCTTCTGGGCCATGGCAGAAACCGCGCGGCTGACCTCCAGCTCGCTCAGGCCGGAGGGGATATTCAGATCGCCGTCCTCCAGAAGCATTTCGGCGGGAACATCCTGATACAATTCGCGGTAGTCCTTCAGGCCTACGGCCTTCAGCATTTCAAGCCGTTCCTCCTGGGTGGAAGGAATGTAGCTTGCCATATTTAGCCCTCCTCAGCGCAGTGGGCCTCGTAGGCGGCAGCGTCCAGCAGCTCCTCGGTGTCGGTGACGTTCTCAACCTTGATGATCCAGGCACCGTAGGGATCCTCGTTCAGCAGCTCGGGGGAATCGTCCAGCTCCTCGTTGACTTCACAGACAACGCCGGAAACGGGGGAGATCAGGTCGGAAACGGCCTTGACGGACTCCACGTCGCCGAAGCTTTCGCCGGCGATGACTTCATCACCCACGGCGGGCAGATTGACAAAAACAACGTCACCCAGAGCGTCCTGGGCATAGTCGGAGATACCGATGACGGAAACGCCGTCCTCGACCTTGACCCACTCGTGGGACTTGGCATACTGCAGATTGGTGGGATAGTTCATAATGATTTCCTCCATAATAAAAATATTTTTTGATTTAAGATTTCAGTGTTACTTTTCGATCACAGCCCTGCCGTAGGGGGGCTGGTTCTGGATCATGTGCTTGTCCACCAGTCCGGCCTTCAGCTTCTTGCCGCGGACATCGATATGGATGACATCCTCCTTGGTCACGGAGCTGTCGATGTAGGCAAAGCCGATGGAGCGCTTGCCGGTGGTATCCAGGATATTGCCCGCCTCGTCGAAGTGGTAGTAAGGAACCATGGTGCCGGAGGTGACCCAGCCGATGTGCTGTCCGTCCTTGTAGATATCCATGCCCGCGCGCATGACGCCACGGTCCACCAGGGCGATGGGGACCACCTTCCTGGGGGTTCCGTTTTCCTTCTGGGCCTTCAGGATATCCTTTGCCACATAGTCGCCCTTCTCCTCGGCGAAGGACACGGCGAACCGGGCCAGAGAGACGGCGAAAATGGGCATTTCATTACCGCCGTGATCCTCGCCCATCTCATGGCCGTACAGGGGCAGGCCCGCTTCCAGGCGCAGGGTATCCCGGGCGCCCAGGGCAGTGGGGGCCGCGCCCAGCTCAATGAGCCGGTTCCACAGCCAGTTCACTTCCCCGGCGGGGATGAACAGCTCATAGCCGATGGGATCGCCGGTATAGCCGGTGCGGGAGGCCTGGACCGCATGGCCCTCCAGCCAGACGGTATTCAGATCGTTCTTCTTGGGGCCGGTAATGGGCGCGCCGCCGGAAAGGGTCAGCAGAATGCGGTCCGCATCGGGGCCCTGAACGGCGATGGAGGAATAGAGGTCGGTAACGTTGGTGATCTTGCAGTCGTAATCCGGCAGATACTTGGCAAAATGGGCCAGATCCTTGTCGGTATTGGAGGCGTTGACGATGAGCAGATACCGCTCCGTATCAAACATGTACAGGTAGGCATCGTCCACCGCGCCGCCGGTTTCCGTGGGGATGATGCAGTACTGGGCCCGTCCGGGAACCAGGGCGGCAGCATTGCTGGTCAGGACCTTCTGCAGGAACGCCACCCGCTCGGGCCCCTCCACGATCAGGCGGCCCATGTGGGATACGTCGAAAATACCGCAGTGCTTGCGGTCATACAGGTGCTCGGTAACAATGCCGGCGGGATACTGGATGGGCATTTCCCAGCCGCCAAAGTCCACCATGGTGGCCCCTGCCGCCACATGGGCATCGTACAAGGGGGTACGCTTCAGTTCGCTCATAATACTCTCTCCTTATTATTGATACCAGCCTGTCATCGCGGTCCGGCGTTCCCGCCTCGCAATGACAGCATGGATTTATAAACCCGCCTTTTCCAGAATGACAGGCACGTTCTTCTCCGCGCCGATGGCCATGATATGGACACCCTGGCACAGGTTCTCCTCCCGGATTTGGGCAATCAGCCCGGCAGCCATTTCCATGCCCAGCTTGGCGGGCAGGCCCTTGACGCCCAGCTGCTTACCCTCCTCGGCGGCAGCCGCCAGGCGGTCGATCTGCTCCTGGGGCACGGCGATGCCGGGCACATTCTGGTTCATGAACTTTGCCATGCCCGCGGCCTTCAGGGGGATGATGCCCGCCATGATGGGTACCTGGATATTCGCCTTGTCCACCGCGTCCAGGAACCGCTTCAGGCTCTCCACATCGAAGATGCCCTGGGTCTGGATGTAGCGGGCACCGGCATCCACCTTCTGGCGGAGCTTATTGACCTGCAAAATCATGGGCTCATAGACGGGGGTCACCGCCGCGCCCTTAAAAAGGGTGGGCGCGCCTCCGGCGAGGGGATTGCCGCCGCAGTCACATCCGGTCTCTTCCATCCGGCTGAGCATATTCAGAATGCCCACGCTGTCCAGGTCGTACACAGGCTTACTCTGCTTGCAGTCGCCCACAACGGGATGGTCGCCGGTGAGGGCCAGAACGGTGTCGATGCCAAAGGAGGCGGCAGCAAGCACATCGCCCATGATGGCCATGCGGTTGCGGTCCCGCCCGGTGATCTGCAGGATGGGCTCCACACCCGCCTGCTTTAAGTGGACGCACAGGCCCAGGGAGGATGCCTTCAGGCAGGCGGACTGCATGTCAGTAACGTTGACACCGTGAACCTTGTCCTTTAAGAGCTGCGCAACCTCCACCTGTTCGGTAAAATCATAGCCCTTGGGGGGCGCCATTTCGGCAGTAACGGCAAACTGGCCGTGTTCCAAAGCTTTCTGCAGCTGGCTCATTCCTTCTGCCCCCTTAAGTTAATGTGTCTGGGATAGTAAACATCCCCATAGCCCTTGTCCGGGCGGGTGGTCAGCAGTTTGTCCTCCTGACCGATGGCCACCAGGCGGTTGTAGATCTGGATCCATGCGCAGTCATTTTCGGGACAGACCTCGCACTTGCCGTTTTTCTGGCCGCCGCAGGGGCCGTTGACCAGGCTCTTGGCGCACCGGGTGATGGGGCAGATGCCGCCGGTGGTGCCCAGCACGCAGTCGCCGCACATCCGG
>CAZHEG010000121.1:0-4149 GCA_964531435.1 uncultured Oscillospiraceae bacterium
GCCGCCTTTGAGGGCAACACCGGCCCCTATATCCTGTACACCATCGTTCGGATCAAGTCCATCCTGGCCCGCTACGGTGCCTGGGAAGCCCTTCCCATTCAGGCTCCCGCAAACAGCTACGCCAAGGATCTGATGCTGGCCATCACCAAGTTCGGCCCCGCCCTGGAGAACGCCCTGAAGTCCTCCGCCCCCAACCTGATCTGCGCGTACATTTACGAGCTGGCAGGCGCGGTGAACAAGTTCTACCACGAGACTCCCATCCTCAAGGAAGAGGACGAGGCTGTCAAGGCGGGTCACATCGCCCTGATCGCCCTGGCGAAGAACATCCTGGAGCAGTGCATCGACCTGCTGGGCTTCTCCGCCCCCGAAAAAATGTAAAAGAATGCCGCCTGTTTTTGCAGGCGGCATTTGCATTGCGACAGTCAATTGTTGTTCAGCGCACCGATGTAATATGCAGCAATGCAGGGGCAGATATCATCCGCCTGCCGCGCGCCGCAACGCGGCGCAAATAAAGCTTCTCCCCGGGGAGAAGCTGTCAAAATTCTTTGAATTTTGACTGATGAGGGGTAAAATGCTCCGTTATGACCCCTCTTCCGGCCCTTCGGGCCACCTTCCCCCCAGGGGGAAGGTTTTGGCGTGGCAATGACAGAATAATCCAAACTGCAATTCATCTCCCAAAACAGCAAACCGCCGCGGAGATCCGCGGCGGTCGTGATTTACTTCATGGCCTCCAGCGCCAGGGCATTCTGGGTGTTGTAAAGCTCGGCGTAGATGCCGCCCTTTTGGAGAAGCTCCTGGTGGCTGCCGCACTCGGTGATGACACCGTCGGCGATGGACACGATGCGGTTTGCCGCCCGGATGGTGCTGAGGCGGTGGGCAATGATCAGCGTGGTGCGGCCCTTCGCCAGCGCGTCGAAGGCCCGCTGGATCTTGGCTTCCGTCACGGAGTCCAGAGCGGACGTTGCTTCGTCGAGAATCAGGATGGGAGGATTTTTCAGGAAGATCCGGGCAATGGCCACACGCTGCTTCTGGCCGCCCGAGAGCAGGGTTCCCCGCTCGCCTACATAGGTTTCAAAGCCCTGGGGCATGGCCATGATATCATCGTAGATCTCCGCCTTCTTGGCGGCCTCAATGACCTCCTCCATGGTGGCATCCGGCTTGCCGTAGCGGATGTTCTCAAAAATGGTATCCGCGAACAGGAACACATCCTGCTGTACGATGCCGATGTTTTCATGGATGGAGCGCTGGCTCACATCCCGGACGTCCTTGCCGTCGATGCGGATGGTTCCCTCGGTCACATCGTAAAACCGGGGAATCAGCTGGCACAGGGTGGATTTGCCGCCGCCGGAGGGGCCGACGATGGCCATGGTCTCACCGGGCTGCACCGTCAGGGACACATGGTGCAGCACATCCAGCACGCCGTCATAGGCAAAGGTCACATCCTCCACCCGGATCTCGCCCTTTACCTGCGTCAGCTCCACCGCGTCAGGCTTATCCTGCACCGTGGGCTCGGAGCGCATAATGGCGACAAAGCGGTTCAGGCCCGCAAAGCCATTGGCAAACATTTCAGAGAAGCCGGTGAGCTTGCGCATAGGGCCGGTAAAAGAGGAAATATACAGGGTAAAGGTCAGCAGATCCCGATGGTCCATCTCGCCCTGCATGACGTAGTAGCCGCCGATGCCGATGATGACCACATTCAGGCTGCACAGGAAAAATTCCGTGGAGCTGTGGAACAGGCCCATGGCCTTGTGGAACTGGCGCTTGGAGGTCTTGTAGATCTCGTTGGCGGCGTTGAACCGGGCGTTCTCCACCGGCTCATTGGCAAATGCCTTGGAGGTGCGGAAGCCGGAAAGACTGGATTCGATCTCCTGGTTGATGTGACCGGTCTTTTCCTTTGCGGCCCTGGATGCGCTGCTCATGTTTCTGCGCATGCCCATGACCACTGCCAGGCAGATGGGAATCATCAGCGCCACCACCACCGCCAGCTGCCAGCGGATGGTTGCCATGGCGATCAGGGCACCGATGATGGTCAGGATGGAGGTCAGCAGATCCTCCGGGCCGTGGTGGGCCAGCTCCGTCAGCTCAAAAAGATCCGTGGTCAGGCGGCTCATCAGCTGTCCGGTGCGGTTCCGGTCGTAGAAATCAAAGCTCATCTCCTGCATCTTGGCGAAGAGATCCTTGCGGATGTCCGCCTCCACCCGGATGCCGAAGGTGTGACCGAAATAAGCCACGATGAAGCTGAGGAGCGAGCGCAACACATAGCTCACCAGCACGATGATCATCACGGTGAAGAAGGTCCTGTAAAGCTGGTTGGGCAGCATATCGTACAGGGCCGCCCGGGTCACCATGGGGAATGCCAGGTCCACGGCGGCGATGCCCACCGCGCACAGAATGTCCACAAAGAACAGCCCCTTGTGGTTTTTGAAATAGTTCAGAAAAATCATCAGCGGCGATTTCCGCTTAAAATCTTCTTTCGTCATATGGATACCTCCTATTCTCCCGTCTATTATACAGCTTTTCACAAAAGTTGCAAGCGCAACATTTGAATTTTACAGGGAATATGGTATAATCATGGTGCAGTGTACATTCAATCCCCTGAAGCAGTGAGGTTCTCATATGGAAATTCTATATTCCGATCAGAATATTGCCGTCTGCGTCAAGCCCGTGGGGCTGGATGCGGAGCATGATGTCCCCGGTGCCCTGGCGGAAATGCTGGGCGGGCAGATCTTCACCGTCCACCGCCTGGACCGGAATGTGGGCGGCGTGATGGTCTATGCCCGCAACTCCCGCACCGCCGCCGCCCTCTCACGGGCCATCCAGGAAGGGACCATGGTAAAGGAATACGTCGCCACCGTCCACGGCACACCGCCGGAGCAGGGCGACTGGCAGGATCTATTGTTCAAGGACAGCAGCAAGAACAAGGTATTCGTGGTAAAAAAGGAACGCCGGGGCGTCAAGAAAGCCCGGCTCGAATTCCTGCGTCTGACCGAAGGCGAGCAGTCCCTGGTCCGAATCCGCCTGCACACCGGACGCAGCCACCAGATCCGGGTCCAGTTCGCCAGCCGGGGTTATCCCCTGGTGGGGGACGGAAAATACGGCGCGAGGGACAATACCCCCGCTCCCCTGCTGTTTTCCTGCCGCATCCGCTTTCCCTATGGCGGAAAAACCGCCGTATTCCAGGCGCTCCCGGACTGGGCGCCGGACGCTTTGTGAATAGTGCACAATTTTCACCCAGTTTATTTTACCTTCGTACTGCCTTTTTCACAATTTTCCCCCTTGCAAATTGGAAACCATCGGTTTATAATATGGTTGTAACGAGTGATATCCATATATTTCTCTTTTCATTTTCTTACCTCTCTTTTCTCAGGAAGCCCGGTACCGTCTGGTCAACGGTACCGGGTCTTTCTGTGTGCAAGAAACCGCAAGGCCGAGCCTTGCGGTTTCTTCTTATGCAGTTTCCCTGGCGACAGAGGCATGCTTCAGGCTGTAAAAGATCTTCAGCAGATTGATGAATTTCATCACAAGCTGCCCATCGTCCAGGACGCAGCGGTAAATGGTCTTGCCATCCTGCACCTCCAGATATTTTCCGGGGCTGAAGGGCAGCGTGGGCAGACCCTCCGAGGAAATCGTCAGCTGCACCGGTTCGCCGTTGATCCGGCCTTCGACGGTAGGCCGCCTGATGATTGGCGATGACGACATAGGGCCCCTCTACCCCCCTGATCTCGTTGCGCAGGACCCTGCGCTGAAAAATCAGCGTCGCGAACACCCAGGAAACGGCCTGCGCAATGCGGTAATGCAGCAAACGCGGTTTTCTGTATCTCATAAAATTGTACCTTCTTTCCAGCTATTAGTATAACACAGCTGAAAGAAAATCGGAAGTTATTTTTTGCAGAATCAAGTCGAAGTCCGTCATTTGCTCTCCGACAAAAAATCCCCCTGGGATATCATCTTGCCCTAATTCGAGGAATGGATTTGCTGATGAAACACATCTTGCATCTGGCCCAAATAGTGACTATAATATAGACAAGATCGAAAGAAGGTGAACGCATGGCATATCGGGTCGCGGTCGTAGACGACAGCACGAAAGATGCTGAATTCGTACATGGTATTTTGAATAGCTGGGCCGGGCAGCGGCAGGTCAGCATCCAG
>CAZHEG010000122.1:0-4069 GCA_964531435.1 uncultured Oscillospiraceae bacterium
ATATTATAACCGCAATCCTATTTTTTGTCAATACTTTTTTGAAAAGCGGCTCTTATTTCAGCTTTCCCGCCCGGTAATAGTATGCTGAAGCAAGCAAAACAGCCGCCCCAGACCAGGCCAGCACCTCCGCGTAGAAGATTCCGTTGCGCCACAGGGTATATCCGATGATCACCGACGCGCCCACGCGCATCACAAAATCCACCACACCGCTCAGCAGCGGGATTCTGGTATCTCCCATTCCCTGCAGCGCCGCCCGGTATACATACAACAGATACAGCACCGGCAGACACCCTGCCATCACACACAGGTAGCGGTAAGCAGTATCCCCTGCCGCGGCAGCCTCCGCCGCCGATTCCGCGGAAATGAACAGCATGGTAATATCCCTTCCGAAGAGGAACATCACCGCGGCGATCACAGCAGATGTCGCAAGACTGATGAAAACAGCCCAGCGGACGCCGTTTTTGATCCGGTCATAGCGCAGCGCGCCGTAGTTCTGCCCCACATAGGTGGTGATGGCATATCCGTAGGAAAGTGCCGCGATCTCCAGAATGCCGTACATCTTATTGGTGGCGGTAAAGCCCGCGATGAAGCTGGTATCAAAACCGTTCACCACTGACTGCACTGCCATGCCGCCCACGGAAATAATAATGTTCTGCAGCGCCAGTGGGATGCCGAGGCCCATCAGCTGCTTTGCAAGCTGCCGATCCCGGCCCAGATCCTCCCGGGTGACGCGAACCATGGGCGTTTTCGAAATGCGCACGGCGCACAGCGTACCCGCCAGGAGCTGAGAGATCACGGTGGCACCCGCCGCTCCGGCGACGCCCCACCCAAGGACAAATACCGCCAGGCAATCCAGCGCGATATTGGTCACCGCGGCGGCGGTCATGGCCTGAAGCGGCGTCCGGCTGTCACCCACGGCTTGGAGGATCGATGCCGTCAGATTAAAGAACATCATCCCGGGAATGCCCAGCAGGAAAATGCGGCTGTACAGCACCGCCTGGGGCCGAAGCTCCTCCGGCACCCTCAGCAGCTCCAGGAAGCCCCCAAGAGCCAGCTGTCCCACCAGAGCCGCCAGGACACCAACCGCAACGGAAAGCCGCACAGATACGCCCAGGACCCGGCGCAGTGCCTTTTCATTCCCCTCCCCATACCGCTGGGACATCAGCACGGAGAAACCCTGCGTGATGCCCTGGATGATACCCAGATACATCCAGTTCATCCAGTCCACGGTGCCCAGTGCCGCCAGGGCGGACATGCCCACGCCCCGGCCCACGATGGCGGTATCCACCACCGTATAAAGCTGCTGGAACACATTACCCGCCATCAGAGGAAGGGCAAAGGCCATCAGAAGCCGCCCGGGATGTCCCGATATCATATTGAGATTGCGCTCTTTCATATCTGTTTCTCCACGCTTTTCTTCCCTTACCCGCGTCCGTCTTTTTCCGTCACGGGAATTTATATTTCGACATTTTTCCGTAAAAAGTTCGGAATTCTGTGGATGGATTCCATGCATACGGTTTCCATAACAACATAAACAGCAAGGATATTCACCCGGTTATTCACACTTTCCACAGACTTTTCCACAGGTAAATTTTAATCAACCTCCGGCGGAAATTCTAATTTTATCCACTTTCCGGACAGATACCAAACCTTTTCAGCCCTGATTTTGCCAAAATATATCAAATCCAAAATTGTTTATTCACAATTTGTATGAATATCCTGTTTTATCACAAAAAATGCAGGAGTGTTTGCCTCCTGCATATTTTTGTCAAAGTGCCTCGCCCAGGATCGACTTTGTAGCATAGGCATTCAGGCTCATATCCGCCAGGTTTCCGGCAAGATACTCGTAATACGCCTGGGCTCCGATCATGGCCGCATTGTCGCCGCAGAGGGAAAGCGGCGGCATATAAACCTTCGCCTCCAGCTTTCCGGCGCATTCCAGCAGATCCCGGCGGATCCGGGAATTGGCTGCAACGCCGCCCGCGATGGCGATCTTTTTATAGCCCGTTTCCTTCAGCGCCATTTCCACTCTGGGCACCAGCGTATCGGAAACCGCGGCGGAAAAGGCGGCGCACAGGCTGGGAATATCGATCTCCTCCCCCACCTGCTGCGCGTGATGGATCAGGTTCAGCGCGGCGGTTTTCAGGCCGGAGAAGCTCATGTTATAGGGATTTTCACCGGGCTTGCTGCGGGGCAGGCTGTATTTGGTCTCGTCGCCCCCTGCCGCAGCCTTGTCCAGGGCAGCGCCGCCGGGATAGGGCATCCCCAGCACCCGGGCTACCTTGTCAAAGCATTCGCCCGCCGCGTCGTCCAGGGTGGTTCCCAGAATGTTCATCTGGGTATAGTCCTTCACTTCCACGATCATGGTGTGTCCGCCGGACACCACCAGGCACAGGAAAGGCGGCTCCAGGTCAGGACAGGCAATATAATTCGCCGCGATATGGCCCCGGATGTGGTGCACCGGGATCAGGGGCTTGTCCATGGCGAAGGCAGCCGCCTTGGCAAAATTCACGCCCACCAGCACTGCGCCGATCAAACCCGGCGCATAGGTCACCGCCACGGCATCCAGATCATCCCGGGTCAGCCCCGCTTTCAGCAGCGCCTGGTCGGCAAGACCGTAGATGGCCTCGATATGCTTGCGGGAGGCGATCTCCGGCACCACGCCGCCGTAAATGCGGTGCAGCTCCACCTGGGAGGCAATGCAGTCTGTCAGCACTTCCCGCCCGTCCCGGACGATGGCAACAGCGGTTTCGTCGCAGGAGGATTCCACTGCTAAAATATTCATCGGCTCACATCCTTCGTCTTTCAAAATCAGTTCAATAGCACTTCTTCAGAATCAGCGCGTCCTCTTTGGGGTTGCGGTAATAGTTTCTCCGGCAGCCCACCTGCTCAAAGCCCAGCTTTTCGTACAGGCGGATGGCAGGTGCGTTGGACGCGCGAACCTCCAGGGTCAGGCTGCTGCTGCCCCGGTTTTTCAGCTCCCGGATCAAATAATCGATCAGACCTTCGGCAATGCCGCGGCGGCGGTGGTCAGGGTGAACGGCAATGTTCATCATATCCGTTTCACTGCCGCAGGTTTGGGAGCCCACGTAGCCCACAACGGTATCTCCATCCAGCACCACGACCCACAGGGAAAGCGCATTGCAAAGCTCCGAGGCAACGCTTTTCTCACTCCAGGGATCCGAAAAGCACAGCTTTTCCAGCGCCGCGACCTGGGAAACATGGTCAGCATTCATCTGCGTAAATTGGATCATTTTGCGTCATACCAGCTCTTTCCGAATTTTGCCTCCGCCGTCAGGGGCACGGACAATTCTGCCACGCCCTGCATTTCCCGGCTGACCAGCTGGGCCACCTGGGGCGCGAGCTCCTCGGGGCACTCCACGATCAGTTCGTCATGAACCTGCAGCAGCAGCTTTGCCTGGGGGAAATTGTCCCGCAGGGCCGCGTCCACCCGGATCATCGCCAGCTTGATCAGATCCGCGGCAGTACCCTGAATGGGGGTATTCAAGGCGATGCGCTCCGCGCCGGAGCGGATGTTGAAATTGGAGCTGGTCAGCTCCGGGATATACCGGCGCCGCCCGTAGGCGGTCTGGGTATAGCCCTTTTCCCGGGCATCGATGACCACCTGCTTCATATAGGAACGGACACCCCGGTAATTTTCCAGGTAATTGTCGATATATTCCCTGGCCTCGTACCGGGACACGCCGATATCCTCCGCCAGAGAGAATTCGGAAATGCCGTAAACGATGCCGAAATTGACGGCCTTGGCATGCCGCCGCTGCAGGGGTGTGACATTTTCAGGCTCCACGCCGAAGACCTGGGCCGCCGTCACCGTGTGGACGTCCAGGCCGCTGATGAAGGCGTTGCGCATCACATCATCCCCGGCAATGTGGGAAAGGACCCGCAGCTCGATCTGGCTGTAATCCGCGTCCACCAGCACATGGCCCTCCTTCGGGACGAACATCTTACGGATCTCCGCCCCCAGATCCGTGCGGACCGGGATGTTCTGCAGGTTGGGCTCCGTGGAAGAAAGCCGCCCGGTGGCCGTCACCAGGTTCTGGAACGTGGT
>CAZHEG010000123.1:0-4057 GCA_964531435.1 uncultured Oscillospiraceae bacterium
AGACCCATTATACTACATCTTGTGGTTTTTGCAAGAGGAAATCACAAAATAATGTAAATATTTTTTCATCAGCCACAAGATGTTGTGGTTTTGGCAAAAATCCATTTTCTTCCTAAGCCGTCTAAAAGTTAAAAATATCCAGTCAAAAGCAAAAGAATGAATTGAAAACCCGGACCATATATAGTATAATCTTCCCAAGAACAGCCCCGGGGCCTTTTCCGGGCCAACCACTATATCTTGTGCCTACCACGGAGGATGAACACTATGAAAAAGCACTTCGGCACCCTGCCCAGCGGAGAAAACGCTTCCCTTTACACCATCACTGCCGGCGGCCTGACCGCCACCGTCACCGACTACGGCGCTACCCTGGTGGGCCTTCTGGTACCGGATCAGGACGGAAGCCTTGCCGATGTGGTGCTGGGCTTTGACGATCCCAATGCCTACACCGCCTCCACCTGTTACCTCGGCGCCATCGTGGGCCGCAGCGCCAACCGCATCGGCGGCGCCGCCTTCACCCTGAACGGCAAGACCTGTCACCTGGCGAAAAACGAAAACGGCAACAATCTCCACTCCGGCCCGGACTGCTACCATCTGCGGATGTGGACGGTCAAGAGCCACACGGAAACCGCCATCACCCTGACCCTGCACAGCCCCGACGGCGACCAGGGCTTCCCCGGCAATGCCCAGATCAGCGTCACCTACTCCCTGGACGGTCAGGGTGGACTGCACATCGTTTATGACGCCGTCTGCGATCAGGACACTGTTTTCAACCTGACCAATCACGCCTACTTCAACCTGGCGGGCCACGAAAACGGCGGTGCCGCCATGGACCAGATCCTCACCATCCCCGGCCGGTTCTTCAACGTCGCCGACAGCGAGAGCATCCCCACCGGCGAGCTGCGGAGCGTGGAGGGCACCCCCATGGATTTCCGCACCGGAAAGCCCATCGGCCGTGACATCGCCGCGGATTACGAGCCCCTGCACCTGCAGGGCGGCTACGACCACAACTGGGAAGTGTACTGCAACCCCTGCGCCACGGTGGAATATGGCGGACGGGTCATGGAGGTCCATACCGACTGCCCCGGCGTTCAGTTCTACGCCGGAAACTTCCTGGAGGCCCCCAACGGCAAGGGCGGCGTTTCCTACGGCAAGCGCAGCGGCATCTGCCTGGAGACCCAGTATTATCCCGACTCCATCAACAATCCCCAGTGGCCCCAGCCCATCACCAGGGCCGGAGAAAAATACCACTCCGAAACCGTGTACCGGTTCCGCTGAATCCATCACCGCCCAGCCATCCGGCCGGGCGGTTTTTCCGTCTGCGCTCACGGTACTATTTTCCCGCTTTCCGCATAGAATGGGCAGACGGAAAGGAGGGTCCATATGTGTGCGATCGCAGGAATATTGGATCTGAGCTGTAACGATGCAACAAAGGAAAGAATGCTTGCCACCATGGCCCGCCGGGGCCCGGACGGAAATGGGACCTGGCAGGATGAGGGCTGTACGCTGCTCCACGCAAGGCTCGCGGTCATCGACCCGGCAGGGGGTGCCCAGCCCATGGCATACGGAAATTACGTACTGGTCTACAACGGCGAGCTGTACAACACCCCGGAGCTGCGCCGGGAGCTGACCGCCATGGGCCATGTATTTACCGGCCGCTCCGACACGGAGGTGCTGCTCCACGCCTATGCCCAATGGGGCGAAGGGTGTCTTCAGAAGCTGAACGGAATCTTCGCCTTCGGCGTGTGGGACACCGAAAAAAGACGGCTCTTCCTGGCCCGGGACCGGATGGGGGTGAAGCCCCTGTTCTTCCGGCGGCATGAGGGCGGGCTGATCTTCGCCTCGGAAATGAAGACCATCCTCGCCTACCCCACCGTCCGGGCGGAGCTGGACGAAAACGGTGCCGCAGAGATTCTGCTGCTGGGCCCGGGCCGCAGTCCCGGGTGCGGCGTCCTTCGGGGAATGGAGGAGCTGGAGCCCGGCTGCTGCGGCTTTTATGAGGACGGAAGGCTCCGCGTCCACCGCTACTGGCGCCTGACGGACCGGGAGCACCGGGAAAGCTTCGAGGAAACCGCGGAGCATGTCCGTTTTCTGGTGCTGGACGCCATCCGGCGGCAGCTGGTGTCCGATGTTCCCATCGGGACCTTCCTGTCCGGCGGCTTGGATTCCAGCCTGATCACCGCTGTCAGCGCCCATGAGAAGGGGGACCTGCCCACCTTCTCCGTGGATTACGAGGGCAATGACCGCTACTTCGTGCCGAACAAATTCCAGCCCAATTCTGATGGGCACTACATCCGCCTGATGCAGTCCCGGCTGCAGACCCGCCACCACTGGTGCATCCTGACGGCGGAGGATTTGATGGCGGATCTGGATGCCGCCGTTGCCGCCCGGGATCTGCCGGGCATGGCGGATGTGGATATCTCCCTGCTGGCGTTCTGCCGGCAGATCAGGGAACACGTCACCGTGGCGGTGTCAGGGGAGTGTGCAGACGAGATCTTCGGCGGATACCCCTGGTACCGGGACCCGGAGGTCCGGGCCCGGGCAGGCTTCCCATGGGCCCAGAATACCCTTCAGCGGCAGGGTATGCTCCATCCCGCCCTGCGGCGGAGCATCCATACCAAGGACTATATTTTCTCCCGCTATGAGCGGACCTGCCGGGAATCCGACATCCTCCCCGGTACGCCGCCGGAGGAAAAACGGATGAAGGAGATGGTGAACCTCAACACCCGCTGGTTCATGCAGACCCTGCTGGACCGGAAGGACCGGATGAGCATGTATTCCGGTCTGGAGGTCCGTGTCCCCTTCTGTGACCACCGCATCGCGGAATATCTTTACGGGGTGCCCTGGGAATACAAGGACTACCAGGGCAAGGAAAAGGGCCTGCTGCGCCACGCCATGCGGGGGATCCTGCCGGAGGAGGTCCTCTGGCGGAAAAAGAGCCCCTACCCCAAAACCTTCGACCCCCGCTACCTGGAGCTGGTCAGCGCCGCCCTGGAGGAGCTGCTGGAAGAAGCAGACGCGCCCCTTTTCGATCTTGTGAGCCGCTCTGCCGCCCGGGATCTGCTGAGCAGTGAATACGCCTGGCCCTGGTACGGTCAGCTCATGCGCGTTCCTCAGACCATATGCTATCTGCTGCAAATCAACAGCTGGATGAAGCAGTATGATGTACGTCTTGTGTATTGACAAATTTCACGGCGATGGGGTAAAATAGAGAAAACACAAAAGCTTTGGAGGTATCACCTATGCGCAAGACTAAGATCATCTGCACCATCGGTCCCGCCAGCGAAAACGAAGAGACGCTGACCCAAATGTGCCTGGCCGGCATGAACGTCGCCCGGCTGAATTTCTCCCACGGCTCCCATCCCGAGCACAAGGCCAAGATCGACCTGATCAAGCGTGTCCGCGAAAAGCTGGATATGCCCATCGCCATCCTGCTGGACACCAAGGGCCCGGAGTACCGCATCGGCACTTTTGAAAACAGCAAGGTCACTGTCCCCACCGGTGCTGACTTCATTTTCACCGTGGATGATGTGACCGGCAATGAAACCATTGTCTCCGTCAACTACAAGAACCTGCACAACGAACTGAAGAGCGGCGACAGCCTGACCGTCTGCAACGGCATGGTGAAGTTCCAGGTTGACCATATCGAAGGCTCCAACATCCACTGCAAGTGCCTTGTGGGCGGTGAAATGAGCAACCGCAAGAGCATGTCCTTCCCCAACAAGGTCATGTCCGGCCCCTACCTCAGCGAGCAGGATAAGGCCGACATTCTCTTCGGCATTGAGCAGGGCGTTGATTTTATCGCCGCCTCCTTCGTTTCCACCAAGCAGGACGTTCTGGACATCCGGGAGCTGCTGGATGCCAACGGCGGCAGCGACATCGAGATCATTGCCAAGATCGAGAACCGCTCCGGCGTGGACAATGTGGAAGAGATCTGCTCCGTCTGCGGCGGCATCATGATCGCCCGCGGCGATCTGGGCGTGGAGATTCCCTTTGTGGAGCTGCCCTCTGTCCAGAAGCAGCTGACCCGCAAGTGCCGCATGCTGGGCAAGCGTGTCAT
>CAZHEG010000124.1:0-4056 GCA_964531435.1 uncultured Oscillospiraceae bacterium
CGCTCCACCTCGCCGCCGAAATCGGCGTGGCCCGGGGTATCCACGATGTTGATCTTATAATCCTTGTAGGTGACGGAGGTATTCTTGGCGAGGATGGTAATGCCCCGCTCCCGCTCCAGGTCGCCGGAGTCCATGACCCGGTCAACAGTGGTCTGATTTTCACGGTAAATGCCGCCCTGCTTCAGCATTTCGTCGACCAGGGTGGTCTTGCCGTGGTCAACGTGGGCGATGATGGCAATATTTCGGATCTTTTCCTGTGCTGCCATATGATTTTTGCTCCTTTGTATATAAAAAGTGTAAATAATTTGCTCTCAACCTTAAAAATATATCATATTCCCGGGAAGAATGCAATATTTTTGGTGCATATACGGAATATAAAATTCTTGATTCCGGTGACCGTCCCGGAAAACCCCCTCGGGGGGCGGCCCAGCGACAGAACCTGGGTTGACATAAATTGTGGAAAACTGCGTTATCGCAACCGGTTTTCCACATGAGTTTTCCACATTCTCCACAGGTTTATCCACAGGTGGAAACGTGAAAAACCCCTGCAAACCGGGGGTTTACAGGGGTGGCGGCCGATTTTCTCCACAGGGAGCGGCGGTTATTTTGTGGAATTTTCGGTTTCCATAACGCTTTTTAGTACTGCACCTGGGCCGCGAACACCCGGCTGTGGCCGGCGGACGCGGCATCGGCGCGGCAGGCCTCGATGCGGACGATTCCATCCTCGCACTGCTGCCAGGACAGGTGGAGGCGGTCCCCCTCCCGGGCCTCGGAAAGGTAGCAGACGGTGAATTCCTTCATCCGGTGGCCTTGGTGGAAGGCGCTGGGCAGCAGGTCCATGCCCCACTCCAGATAGCGGCAGTTGTTCATGTGCATATTCCGGTCCAGGTCGGAGTAGCGCACGGTGCGCTCCTGGGTGTTTTCCAGGGCCTTGGGCACCAGGGAGCCGGGAGCTGCCAGCTCGCTGCCCCGCAGCAGTCCCTCCACGGTCACGCCGCTTTTTCCCGGCAGGATCATGGCCCGGGTGTCCAGATCCATGATCACCCACAGGCTGATGACCCGGAACAGCTCATTTCCCTGCTGGTCCATGGCAAGGGTGGCTCTGGGATAGGCCACCCGGGTGGTGGGCATGGGCCAGGTCTCCACCGTGATCTTCTCCCGGCAGCGGGGCAGCCGGGTCACCTGCACCCGGTGGCGGATGACAGCCCAGAACTGGCGCCGCTGGGCCATGGTGTCATAGTCCAGGCGCAGGTCCACACAGTGGCGGCCTGCCATATCCTGGGCGTAAAAGAGGATCATAGAGGGCTTCAAATCGCCGAAGCAATCCACCTCGTTGTCCTCAACGGTATATTCGTAGCGGTAAGGTTCCATTTTATTGATCTTCCTTCGATAGGGTCACCTTTACCGTCAGCTCCTGGTCGGTCTGGCTGCGGTACAGGCTCAGGGTGATGCTGTCGCCGGGGGCCAGAGCGTCCAGGGCGTCAGAAAGGGCTTCTTCGGTTTCGATGGTCTCCCCCTCCAGGGCGGTGATCACATCGCCGGAGCGGATGCCCGCCAGGTCGGAGCAGCCGCCGTCGGTGACGCCGGTCACCAGCACGCCCTTGGGCAGCTCATAAAAGCGGCGGTCAAAATCCGATGCGGTCTCGTATTCCAGCTGCAGGCAGGCGCTGCCCAGGGTGTTGACCTCGATGAGCTGCTCCACCATGGGCTTGAGCTGGGCGGTGGGGATGGACCGGATGGCTACCACCTGGCCCTGGGAATTGACGGTCAGCAGGCAGCCGGGCTCCCCGGTGCTGTCCGGGGCAAAGCCCACCGTGGTCACCGGAGCCTCCGGGTGAAGCTGGTCGGAGTTGCCCAGCTGGGCTGCCGTCAGGCCGGTGGCCTGGATGCGCAGCACGGCGATGCCGGCAGCTTCGTCGGTGGCGATCAGGGCGGCGGACAGCTTCATCCCGGTGCTGAACATGACGGAAATGCTGCTTCCGGGGGTGATGACGGCGGCGTCGGTGAGGATGTAGCCGTCCCCGGTGAGGATCACGCCGTCGCAGGCACCGCTTCCGCACAGCACCTGCACCAGGCTGCGCCGGGCCTGCTCACAGCCGTCGGCGGACTCCCCGTCCTCCAGATCAGCCAGGGTCAGCACCACCTTTTCCGCCGCCGGGACGGTGCCGGATGTGGGCGCGGTCTCACTGGTGCCGTCGAACAGGACCATATTCTCCCCTGCCGGATCCTCCATGGTCAGCAGCCGGAACAGCTGCGCGTTCAGCAGGCCCAGCATGCTGCAGGCGCTGCCCAGAATGATCACGGCGGTCAGCAGCACGGCGATCAGCCCGCCCCGGTTTTTGGGCGGACGGGTGCAGCCGGTCTCATAGTAATCCCGGTCCCAGGGGTCGTTATAAAGTTCTTTTTTATGCTTCTTCATAAGGCTCCTTGTTGGGAAATGAAATCAGTTCACCAGGGGCATGGTGAAGGTAAAGGTGGTCCTGCCGTCCCGGCTTGCCACGGAGATGTTCTCGCCGTGGGCGCAGACGATGGTCTTGACGATGTAAAGGCCCAGACCCCAGCTGTCCCGGTTCTGGCTGCGGGATTTGTCGGTTTTGTGGAACCGGTCAAATACCAGCGGCAGCTCCTCGGCGGGGATGGTGGGGCCGTCGTTGGCCACGGATACATAGGCCTTGCCGCCGCCCTCCTGGATCTTCAGCTCCAGAACGCCGCCGGCGGGACAGAATTTCACCGCGTTGTCCACCAGATTGTAGATCACCTGGGTGATGTAGTCCCGGTTGGCGATGGTGTTCACCGGGTGCTCCGGCATATCCACCTGCACATCCAGGCCCTTGTCTGTGATCTTCTTTTCAAAGGTGATCAGCACCTGGCCCGCGCATTCGCACAGGTCGAAGTGGATCATCTGCTCCTCGGGGATGCCGCCCTGGTCCTGGAGCCGGGAGATATCCAGCATGCTCCGCACCAGACGGTTCAGGCGCTTGGTCTCGTCGGACACCACCTGCAGGTAGTAGCGCTGCCGCTCCGGCGGGATGGTGCCGTCCAGGATGCCGTCCACATAGCCGGCGATGGTGGTCATGGGGGTTTTCAGCTCGTGGGAAACGTTGGCAACGAATTCCTGGCGCTGATATTCGCTTTTCTGCAGGGAGGAGGCCATGTTGTTGAAGGCAAGGGCCAGCTCCTCGATCTCCAGGGCCTGGCGGCCGTCGGTCTTGACACGGGCGGTCAGATCGCCGTGACCGAAGGCCCGGGCGGCATTGGCAAGATCCCGCAGGGGGCTGGACTGCTTCCGGGCGAACAGGCTCATCAGCACCATGCTCATCAGCACCACCAGCACCGTGACGAATACGAAGATCTCGTTGATCCGCTCCGTTACCACCAGGGTCTCGGCGATGGGGTCCGAAACGATGACCACGCCGATGAATTCAGCGGTATCGCTGTGGTAAACGGGCATGGCGACCACATACCGGGTGTCGGTGTACAGGCCCGTCAGCTGACAGGTATCCACGGTGCAGCCCTCGGCGAGGATCCGCTCCAGGAACGCTTCCCCAAGGGGAAGTCCCTGATGCTCGCACCCCAGGGGCGAGGCGGAGCACATGGCGAGCCGTCCGTCAGGGCCGAAGATCACGATGTCGTTGCCGGATACCTCCGCGGTCACCGACAGGGCCACCAAAAAATCATGGTTATTCAGGGTGCCGCCGGAGTAGGCGGCCTGGGCAAGGCGCACGATGACCGAAGCGTCATTCTTCAGTCCGTCCACAGCAGCATCCGTCAGATAATTCCGGGCCATGATGCGGAAGCACACACCGATGACCAGCAGAATCAGCACCAGCAAAATGGCAACCGTGGAGAAAACACGGCTGAAATTGCTTTTCATTGGGCAGTGACCTCAAATTTGTAGCCAACGCCCCAGACGGTCTTGAGGCTCCAGCTCTCGCTGATGCCCTCCAGCTTCTCACGCAGGCGCTTCACGTGAACGTCCACGGTGCGGCTGTCGCCGAAGTAGTCAAAGCCCCACACCTCGTCCAGAAGCTGGTTGCGGGTGTAGACCCGGTTGGG
>CAZHEG010000125.1:0-4031 GCA_964531435.1 uncultured Oscillospiraceae bacterium
CGGTTTTCCTGCTTCGTCAGAACGGCAACGTTGCTCAGGAAATAGAACAGGTGGGTCTTTCGGGAGGTTTCCAGGTCAAAGTGGGCCGTCTGGGTCTGGTCGCCGTTGGCGTAAATGCCCTCGGACAGGGGGCCGCAGGTGAAAACCACCGAGCGCATCAGGGTAAAGTCCGCCAGATAGAAGCTGACCTGCACCAGCTCGTCGGCGGTGATATCCATCTGCAGGGGGTCGGACACTGCCTGATCTCCCGCGCCGATGGTGACGCTTTCCCCGCCGCCAAACAGGACAGGGTGGAACTTGCCGCCGTAAAATACGGTGGTCTTGGTCAGGGTGACAGGCTCGGTGCCGCAGTAATTGTCGAAGGTCAGCCGCAGCGCGCTGCTGTCAAAGGGAATGTGCAGGGGATAGCGGATGGTGATATCCTTGGCGTACCGCTCCGGGCGGTTTTCCGCAACGGAAACGGCGTTGCCCCATACGCTTACCCATTTCTGATCGGTCATGGAGGTTGGCTCCTTTATATGTAATACGGGTATCATACGATGATTTTTGGGAAAATGCAAGAAGGATCATGGAAGCAGGAAGGAAATTCCTGCTTTATTTTTCCTTCACCGTGCTCAGCTTTTCAAAGATGCCGCCGGCATAGCTGACGGAGTTTGCCTGGAATCGGATGGTAACGGTTTGCTTACCCTCCATAAGCTCCCCGGGGATCTCGTAGTACGCGTCATAGAAACCGCCGGGATTCACATTCTCCAGGGTGACGGCTGCCAGCAGCACACCGTCGGCATAGATCGAGAAGGTCCGTCCGGCGTCGCCGCTGAAGTAGGTCACCTTCAGGAAGTTGGTCACACCCTGCTCCACTGCCAGTTCATAGCTGAACCAGCCGTCGGGCTCGGCGTGGCGGTAATTCAGGCCCAGGTGGGTGCCGGTGCCGGTCAGATCGCCCTGCAGGTCGTGGGAGAATTCGTACTGGTCATTGGCAACCGGCAGGCTGTCGATCACCACATACTTGTCCGCATCTCCGGCGTCAACATCGGCATCCGCGTCCACCAGATGGAAATAGATGCCGTAGCGGTTCTCATGCTGGCGGTAATGGGGGGAGAAGACGTAGCTGACATCCGTTCCCAGAATGGTGAATTCCAGGGTGCCGTCCTTGCGGACCATATTGGCGGCAAGAGCCTTCAGCCAGTCGGCGGCGGTGCCGCTGCTGACCCGGATCAGGTCGGAAATAGAGGAATCCGCCAGGGGAATGGTAACGCTGACACCGGTGGTGGAGGTGGTCATGTCGTCGCTTCCCAGATTGGCGCTGAGCACGTAGGGGCCGTACTTGAAGGCCACCGCGCTGCTGCTGTCGGGCAGGGAATAGGCCACCACTTCCATGGGAAGGGTGAGGCGGATGACGTCGCCGTCCTTCCAGTCCATGCTCAGGCGGATGAAGCCGTTGATGACCTGCGCATCCACAGCGCTGCCGTTGACGCTTACGGTGGGGGTTCCGGCGCACCAGTCGGGGATGCGCAGGACGATATCGCCGCTGCCGCTGCCGCCCACCGTGATGGAAACGGTGTCGCCGGATACAAAGTCAACGCTCTGGGTCAGGGTCAGTCCCTTGGCGGTCCAGTTGACGGCGGAGGAGGTGTAGCGGATCACATAGATGCTGTTTTCGTCCTGGTAGTAAATGCTGTCGCCCAGCTTGGAGAAGTTCTCCATACCGGAGCCGGTGCAGCACCAGAAATTGGAGATGGGGGTGGAATAGACCTTGAAGAAGCCGGTGGCCATGGGCTGGAAGTAGGTGGTCATGCCGGTTTCGGGGTTCTGGGAGGAGAGAATGGCGTTGATGAAGGTCGTCTCGTAATAGTCGGAATATTTCCGGTTGCCGGTGATCTTAAACAGCTCCCGGGTGAGCTTGAGCATATTGTAGGTGTTGCAGGTCTCGCAGTTGCAGTTGGTTCGCTCCGCGTCCAGAATGCCGGACTGACCGAAGTGCTCCCACTCGGAGTTGCCGCCGGTGATGTAGGTGTGGTTGCTGACCACGATCTCCCAGAAGTTCTCTGCCACCTGCAGGTAGTAGCTCTCGCTTTCGCCCAGGACCATGTAGCGCTGCAGCGCGCCCAGGATCTTGGGGATGGTGGTGTTGGCGTGGAGGCCGTTGAGCACATCCTCGCCCTGATACAGGGAATCAAACAGGGCCATTTCGTCAAAGCTGTGGGCGGCGGAGAGATGGTCTGCAGAGCCGGTGTGGCTGTACAGCTGGTACAGCACGTCGTTCATACCGCCGTATTCCACACTGAGCACCGTAAGCTGCTTGGCGGCGGTCCATTTGCAGGTGCGGCTGTAAACCCAGTCACCCAGCCGGGAGGCCACCGTCAGCGCCTGTTCATTGCCCGTCAGCTCGTAGCAGTCCACAAGTCCTGCCAGAACCTTGTGCATGGTGTACCAGGGCACCCAGGTGCCGGTGGTGTTTCCTGCTTCGATGCGGTCATAGTGGTTTTCGGGGATAGCGGCAAGGTAGCCGGTCTCGCTGTCCTGGCACTGGGCGAGCACATCCACGATGTGCTCCGTGATGGCAAGAAGCTCCCCATCGCCGGTGCTGGCCCAGGCCTGGGATACGGCGGTGAGATAGTGGCCCAGGGTGTGGCCCTTGATGGCGGTGTTTTCCCAGCCGCTGTAAAGGGATGCGCTGCTTTCAATGCCCGCGATGCTGCAGAAGCCCTTCAGCAGCCGGTCTGCATCCAGGGATTTCAGGTAATCGATCTCCTTGCTCAGGGCGTTGACTTCGTAATCATCCAGAAGGGTCACATCCCCCATGGATACATCCGAGAGGCCGGAGAAGGCAGGGCTGGCCTGCACGGTCACGTTGAAGGTCTTGGTCATGGTGGTATCTCCGTAGGTAAGGGTGGCGGTCAGAACGATGGGGACATCATTTTCTCCGGCGGCGGGGCGGGTCACCTTACCGCTGGCGGTAAGATGCGCTTCATCGGAGGAGGTCCAGGTGATGGTGCTGCCGGAGGTGCCTTCGGTGGGAAGGGTGATGTCGCTGGTGATGCCGGTCATGGCAAGGCTGAGGCTGTCCCAGTCGGTCTGGACCAGGGTCTGCGCGTCAAACTCCGCGCCGTAGGCGGTGTAAAGGCTGATGATATCGGAAGCGGTCAGGGCGCTGCTGAAGATCTGCAGCTGGTCCATGGCCATCACGGCATAGCCGCCGTTGTAGCCCGGGGAGTTGAAGCCGATGTATTTGCTGCTGGCTTCGTCCTGGCCGATCTCGGAGGTGCCGTTGATGTACACCACGCTCTGGGCGATGCCGTTGCGGTAGATGGCGCACTGATGGGTAGAGGAATCGTAGGTCACGGCAATGTGGACCCACTCACCGCTGGGGAAGAAGGCGCTGCGGCTGCCGGAAACGTAGATCTCCATGGGCTGTCCGGTGGACGGGCCGACGGACAGCTTCAGGGGGGTGTTGTCATCCAGGCAGCTTAAGTACCAGCCCTCACCCTTGTAGTTTCCGCTGGGCTTAAACCAGGTGATCATATGCTCGCCGCTGAGGGTGCCCTCCACCTTGATCCAGGCGGAGAAGGTCAGCTCAGCAGGCTGCAGATCCACAGACTTGCCCAGGTCAATATAGGTGGAGCCGTCAAACCAGAGGGCCTTCCCGTTGACACCATCCACATAGGTGCCGTCCTTGTTCAATGCGGTGGGGTTTCCGGCACCGGAAATGTCCTCTGCATTGCCCTCGAAGTCCAGCTGCAGTACAAGACTGTCCAGAATGCTGGGGGCGGGGGCTTCAACGTGAACGGTTGTAGGGGGGCATGTGGTCTCTCCGGCCGGATCACCGGAGCAGGCGCTCAGCACCAGAAGTGCAGCCAGGAGCAGGATCAAAAACCGTGTCTTTTTCATAAGGAGTTCCTCCTGTATTTTGGGGCACCTCTAAAAAGCATTTTGGAGGCTGCCTTTGAATTATTTTTATTTTATCAAAAGAGATCCGCCGCCGCAATCATGGAAGGTTCCATAATTTTACCGCCTGAATTGTTGAATATCAC
>CAZHEG010000126.1:0-3995 GCA_964531435.1 uncultured Oscillospiraceae bacterium
ACGGAGAAGTGTGTCCGCTACGACAAGGAAAACAAGCCCGGCGTGGCGAACCTTATGGCTATTTACTCCGCCGTTACCGGCAAGAGCTACGAGGAGATCGAAACAGAGTTTGCGGGCTGCGGCTACGGCAAGTTCAAGCCCGCTGTGGGCGAGGCGGTCGTGGAGACCCTGCGCCCCATCCGGGAGGAAGCGACCCGCTTGATGAAGGATAAGGCATATCTGGAGAATGTCTACCGTGACGGCGCCCAGAAGGCTGGCTATGTTGCGGAAAAGACCCTGCGTAAGGTTTACAAAAAGGTCGGTTTCGTTGCGAAATAATGAAAAAAAAGCAAGGCAGAAATGCCTTGCTTTTTATTTTACCGCAGTCCAATGGAGCGGAGGACTTCTGATGTTGTTTGACCGCCGTATTGCCACGTAAGATCTTCCATCGTGAAAGGCAGATCAGCGGTGCCGTCCAGCCGGATCAGCAGGGAATTCAGCCGTAGCCGCGGGGCATTTTTCTCAATGGAGGCGCGGATGGAGGGACGTACGATCTGCTCCGGGTGGGCGAGGATATCATCAAGGCTTCCGAATTGGCCCAGCAGCGCCGCGGCGGTCTTGGGGCCGATCTTGTCCGCGCCGCGGATGTTGTCGGAGTGGTCCCCGGTGAGGGCCTTATGGTCGGCATATTGCTCCGGGCGGATGCCCAGCCGCTGGTGGATGTACTCGACGTCGCAAATTTGGGTTTTCTCGCCCCGGTAGCGCAGTACCGTCACATTCTCGCCGATCAGCTGCCACAGATCCGAGTCCCAGGATGCGATGACGATCCGGCAGGTGCCGCCAAACTGGCGGACACAGGCGGCGATATAGTCGTCAGCCTCGCAGTCGGTGGTCTCCCAGTGGGGGATCCCAAGGTGATCCAGAGCGCGGTAGATATCCGGCAGCTGGGAGAAGGGAACCTCCTCCTCGGGCATTGCGCTGTAATCCGGGCGGTTTGCCTTGTAGTTTTCGTCCAGACTGGTGCGGGGATTTGCGCATTCGCCGTCGAACAGCACCGCGATATGGGTGGGCTCGGTGCTGCGGATGATTTTCAGCAGGGCACCCACAAAGCCGACGGTGCCCTGAATGGGACGGCCGTCGGGACCCGGGATCCGGGCCGGGATGCCGTAAAACATTTGAAACAGCAGGTTCATGCCGTCTACGATCAATAATCTGTCCATTGCTTTCCTCTTGCAAAATCTTAGAATTTGGTGTAAAATATAATGTCAGGTATATTATAGATGAAATCTGACCGGGTTGCAACAATTTTTGGCCCCGAATGTCTTTTTGCGCCGTATTTTATTAGATTGGAGAAAGCCAATGTTTGAACATATTTTAGCCGAGATCAAAAAGTATGACCGCATCATCATCCACCGCCACACCAAGCCCGATGGCGACGCCATGGGCAGTCAGCTGGGCCTGAAGCACATCATTCAGGACAATTTCCCCGGCAAGGAGGTTTACGTTGTGGGCGACAGCAACGCCTACGTCAGCTTCATGGAGGGCTCTACCATGGATGTGATCCCGGATGAATACTACAATGGAAGCCTTGCCATCATCCTGGATACCTCCGCCCGGCACCTGATCAGCGACACCCGCTATACCCTGGCGGAGCGCACCGCACGGATGGATCACCACATCTTTGTGGAAAAGATCTGCGATGTGGAAGTGACGGATACCTCCTATGAAAGCTGCTGCGGTCTGGTCACCGCTTTTGCTGTGGAGCAGGGGCTTGCCGTCAGCTCCATTGCCGCCCAGAGCCTGTATACCGGCATGGTGACGGACTCCGGCCGCTTCCGCTACGATTCTACCTCTGCCCAGACCTTCCGGCTGGCATCCTTCCTGATGGAGCGTCCCTTTGATGTTAATGAGATCTACCGAAACCTTTATGCTGACAGCTACGAGAGCCGGAAGCTAAAGGCCATGTTTACTCTGAAGATCTGCTTTACCCCGAAGAATGTGGCCTATATCTACACCACCCGGGAGGAGATGCAGGAGCTGAAGGCCGATATCTTCTCCATCTCCCGGGGCATGGTGGGTACCATGGCGGACATGAAGGGCGTGGATATCTGGGTCAACTTCACCGAAACCGAGGAGGGTGTGCTGTGTGAGCTGCGCTCTTCCAAGTATAATATCAATCCCATTGCCGTGAAATACGGCGGCGGCGGTCATGCCAAGGCCAGCGGCGCGAATCTGGGCAGCCGGGATGAGGCCATGGCAATGCTCCGGGATCTGGATGCCATGATGGAGGAATGACAATGAATTTTGAAGTAAAAAAAGCTGTTCTTGACAAGATCAAGTCTTACGGGCGGATCATGCTGTTCCGCCATATCCGCAACGACGGCGACTGCGTCGGCGCCACCAAGGGCATGAAGGCCATTCTGCAGGCCTCTTTCCCCGAAAAGGAGATTCTGCTCATTGATGATGACCACTCCGAGTTCCTTGCTTTCCTGGGCCCGGAGGATGAGGAAGTGGCGGACGATGTGTACGCCGGTGCCCTGGCCGTCGTTCTGGACACCGCCACCATCGACCGGGTGTCCAACAAGAAGGTGCACCTTTGCAAGGAGATCGTGAAGATCGACCACCACATTCCCGTGGAGAGCTACGGCGTTCTCAACTGGGTGGAGGAGGAGCGTTCCTCTGCCTGCGAGATGGTGGTGGATTTCTACAACACCTTCCGGGATGAGCTGGTGCTGACCAAGGAGGCCGCCTACTATCTGTTCACCGGCATGGTCACCGATTCCGGCCGCTTCCGCTATGCAGGCGTCAACGGTGAGACCATGCGCATGGCTGGCATCCTGCTGGATATGGGCATCGACACTGAGACCCTTTACGCCAACCTCTATCTGGACGATTTTGACTTCCTGAAGTTCCAGGCCCATGTCTATGAGAACATGAAGATCACGGAAAACGGCGTTGCCTACATCCACGTCACCCTGGAGATGCAGAAGAAGTTCGGCCTGATTCCCGAGGCCGCCAGCAATTCCGTTTCCATGCTGGATGGCATCCGTGGCAGCCTTTGCTGGCTGGCTTTCATTGACAGCCAGAAGGAGCCGGGGGTCATGCGGGTGCGTCTGCGCTCCCGGTTTATGACCGTCAATCAGCTGGCGGAGCAGCACCATGGCGGCGGACATGCCTGCGCCAGCGGCGCTACTGTCTACTCTGTTGAGGAGATGGAGCAGCTGGTCGCGGAGGCGGATGCTGCCATCAAGGAATACAAGCAGACGCATGAGGGCTGGTTATGAGAATTTTGATCACGAATGACGATTCTATTTCCTCCGCCGTGCTGCTGCCCCTTGCAAAGTGGGCGCAGAAGCTGGGTGAAGTTACCGTTGTGGTGCCCAAGGTGGAGCAGAGCGGCAAGAGCCACGGCATCGAGCTGCACCAGGCCTTTGAGGTGAAGCCGGTGGAATTTGACGGCATTGAGGCTTATACCGTCGATTCCACTCCCGCTGACTGTGTTCGTTATGCGGTGCTTGGCATGAAGCGGCAGTTTGATCTGGTGATCTCCGGCATTAACAAGGGCCTGAATATCGGCATGGATGTGATGTATTCCGGCACTGCCGGCGCGATCTTTGAGGCTGCGGCCCTGGGCATTCCCGCCGTGGCCCTGTCCACGGATCCCAAAAGCTTTGAGCCTGCTCTGAGCCAGCTGGATACCGTCCTGCAGTTTTTCATCGACAACAGGCTGATGGAAAAGTGCAGCCTGTACAATGTGAATTTCCCCCTGGAATTCAAGGGAATCCGCATCACCCGGCAGGGCGGACCCTTCTACTCCGATGATTTTGAGCCCATTGGAAATGACCTGTACATGCCCCGGGGTAAATGCGTCTACGAATACAGCGGCGATTTTACCCTGGATACCGACGCGGCCCTGAATGGCTATGTGTCCATAAGCCCCATGACCATCGTCAGGACCCAGATGGATGTATACCGCCAGCTGCAGTATTTGAATGAATGAAAGAAGCGCCCCGGCT
>CAZHEG010000127.1:0-3976 GCA_964531435.1 uncultured Oscillospiraceae bacterium
AAACTGAAATTTCAACCTCACGAAAGCAAAGGGCGCGTTTGACGCGCCCTTTTTTAAATCAGCACTGGCGCAGCAGGCGGACGTAGAATTCCACCGCCTTGACGACGGTCTCGACCTTGATCCGCTCATTGTTGCCGTGAATGGTGGCCCGCTCCTCCGCGCTCAGGGCCATGGCCGAGAACCGGTACACCCGGTCGCTCAGCCTGCCATAGTGCCGGGAGTCGGAGCACTGGACCATCAGGTAAGGACTGACGATGCAGCCGGGCCAGGTAGAGGCCACAGCGGCGCTGACCTTGTCCCAGGCGGGGCAGTCGGTGGTGGACACCCGGCTGGGCTCGTGGCTTTCCAGAACCGTCAGCTCCACCCGGTCATCGCCGATGGTGCGGCGCAGGTTTTCCAGGGCGGACTGGACATGATCGGCAGGATTCAGCCGGATGTTGGATACCATGGTAGCCTCGGTGGGGATCACATTCCGGGCGGTGCTGCCCTCCATCTGGGTAAAGGCCACTGTGGTGCGAAGCAGCGCGTTCATTTCGCCGCCGGACTTTTTCGCCAGCAGGTCCAGAACCCAGCCGAAGCACCACATATTGGCGAAGATGATCCGGTACAGCAGGGTGGAATGGCGGCCCAGGGTGTCAAACATCTGGGCTGCGGGACCCTGGATATGGGCCTTGAAGGGATGATCCTCCACCCGCTTGCAGGCAGCGGACAGGATGCCAATGGGGGTATGGGGCTTGGGAGAGGAGGCGTGACCGCCGCTGGAAGCGCAGCGGTAGCGCACGTTCATCATGCCCTTTTCGGCGGTGCCGATCAGGCCGCAGGGCTGCTTTACGCCGGGGAACACATTTTCCACCACCGCGCCGCCCTCGTCCAGCACCAGCGCGGGCTGGATGCCGTGGGTGATGAACCAATCCACAATGTTGGGCGCGCCGGGGCCGTTGACCTCTTCGCCGCCGGAGAAGGCAAAATAAACGTCATTTTCCGGCACAAAGCCCTTGGCGATCAGGTGGTTGGCGGCAGACAGTGCGCCGTTGAGGGTTCCCTTGGTATCCAGAGTGCCACGGCCCCAGAGGACGCCGTCCTCGATGACGCCGTCAAAGGGAGGCTTCTCCCACTTGCTCTCGTCCACAGGCACCACATCGTAGTGGGACATCATCACGGAAGGGGCCTTGTGGGATCTTCCGGGCCAGCGCAGCAGCAGCGCCCGTCCGGGCAGCCGGTCAAAGGAGCAGACATCGAACACCCGGGGATACAGCCGGGGAAGCAGGTCAATGAGCTTCTGAAATTCCCCATCATCCTCCAGCGCCGGATCATAATTGGATACCGTTCTGCACCGGATCAGCTCCGCCAGGGCATTGACACAGGCATCCTGATCCAGCTCCACCGGTTCCGGCGTGGCAGCGGGCTGGGCCTTGGGGCGGAAAAGCGCCGTCCGCAGGGCCACCACCGCCACAAAGGCAAGCACGAGAATCAAAACCACATAACCCATCACACGACCCCCTTCTTATACATCACACGGGCCACCGCGATGGTAAACAGCGCGGACACGGGCACCATGATGCCTACGGTGCCGGAATTCAGATCCGGCACGAAGATGAACAGCACCAGCATCAGCAGCACGGGCGCCACGGCGATCTTCCAGTTCTTGCTGACGAAGGCAACGCCCAGACCGCCGAACAGGGCGGGCAGGATCTGCTCAAAGGCAGGCACCAGCACCGGAGCCTCCAGAATGGGGGTCAGGGGCACGATGCAGATCACGCCGATGATAATGATCAGGGTGGTGACGATGCTGGAGGCGGCGATGGCGATGGTGGAGATGACCTCGCCCTCCTCGGAGTTGGCGGAAACGCCGTTCTGCTCCAGGGCATTGATGGCGCAGGGCAGCTTCAGGTTGGAGATGTTGCCGGTGACAAAGCTCAGGTAGGAGCCGCCGGCGCCCAGCATGGGCACGAAGGTGATGGTCTCGATGACGCCCACCACCCAGTACATGGGTGCCGTTGCCACCAGGCCCACCGCCAGGGCCCCCCAGTCAGGGGCAGTGTTAAACAGGAAGCACACCGCCACCGGGAACGCCATCAGCAGCACCATAACGCTCAGGTTCCAGATTCGGCCGTCCCGGTGGACGGAATCGATGTAAGACATTTCTTTCTTCATTGCGCTACCTCCTCAGCTCAGCCAGGCCGTGATGGGAATGGCGGAAGCCATACCGACCACCAGGGAAATGGGCAGGGCGTACTCATTGAGCCACTTCAGCTTGGGATGGCGCATGGCCAGGCCGCAGACCACCATCACGATGGCGGACACCGCCATAACGCAGACGGGAATCAGGCCGGAGGTGGCGGAGTAACCCTCCACCGGGTTCCACAGCCGGGAAAAATCGCAGAATACAAAGCCCAGAAACGCGGCGATCATGCCGATAAACAGGGAGTTCTGGAAAATATCCGCCCATTTGCCGTCCCGCTTGCTCAAATTTGTCATGCCGGACTGCAGCTTCTTGCCGATGGCAGGCACCAGCCAGATGCCCACCATGATGGAAATGGTCATCACAAACAGCACGTTGACATACTGCTGGGCCGTCAGGGGCTCAGAAGAGCCAAGGCTCTGCCCCATGGCCTGCAGGGCATTGCTGGCGGCGATGGTCTCATAGCTCATGGAGCCCACCACACTCAGCCGCAGCCAGGGCAGCGCCACGCCCAGCTTCTTGCTCAGGGTGATGACACTGATGACGATGGCCACCGCGGGGGCGATGGTGAACAGGGCCGCGGTCTTGATGGTCTTTTTGATCTTGACCTGGTCCATCCCCAGCTCCCGGCTGCGCCGCATCGCCTTCACCAGGAAATACACCGACTGGGCCAGAACCACTGCCACCAGAATTCCGGCAATGACAAACAGCGCCGGATGGTTAACATAAAATTCCATATGAACGCACCTCCAAAATCAGGATATTCCCATTTTAGCACAAGGGAGGCTTGATTACAAGTCCGCCCTTCTGCTATAATGATCCCAACAAGAACAGAAAGAAGGGATCCCCATGAAGATTCTCATCATCCGCCACGCCGACCCGGACTACTCCATCGACTCCCTCACCGAGACCGGCTGGGAGGAGGCCCGCCTTCTGGTGCCCCGGATGGAGAAGCTGGATGTTAAAAGCTTCTATGTTTCCCCCTTTGGGCGGGCCCAGGATACCGCCTCCCTGACCCTGAAGGCCATGGGCCGCACCGCCGAGACCCTGCCCTGGCTGAAGGAATTCGGCCCCCTCATCACCAAGCCCGGTGAGGACCACCGCTCCTGCCTTTGGGACTGGCTCCCGGACCTGTGGACAAAGGACGAGCGCTGCTTCGACCGGAATGCGTGGCTTCAAACAGAATTCGCCGCGCCCTTCGGCACGGCAGAGGAGATCCGCTGGGTCTATGACAGCCTGGACGCGCTGATCGCGAAGCACGGCTATGTCCGCCAGGGGAATTACTACCGGGCCGAAGCACCCAACGAGGATACCATCGTCTTTTTCTGCCACTTTGGTCTGGAATGCGTGCTCCTCAGCCGTCTGCTGAACATCTCCCCCATGGCCCTGTGGCACGGAACCAGCGTTGCCCCCGCCTCGGTCACCAGCGTGGTCACCGAGGAGCGCCGCCCCGGCGTGGCTTATTTCCGCATGAACTGCATGGGCGATACCTCCCACCTCTATGCTGCCGGACGGGAGCCCTCCTTCTCTGCCCGGTTCTGCGAGGTCTATACCAGAATGGACCAGCGTCACGACTAAAAAATCAGGCCACCCGGGTTTGGGTGGCCTGCAGCTTTATTTTTCTTCCTCCGGGATAAAGTCCAGTGTGATGGAGCTGTGCTCGGGCCGGAGCTGGGTGTATTTCACCCCGGCAGCATCCAGCATCCGCTTGGACGCCAAGTTCTGCATAGAATCCTTATATTTATCCGACAGGTACAGCACTTCCTTCACGCCGCTTTGGATGATGGCCTTGGC
>CAZHEG010000128.1:0-3954 GCA_964531435.1 uncultured Oscillospiraceae bacterium
CAGGCATGCAGATGATCAGCCACGCCCAGTTTTTGGTGACCATATAGAGCGTCAAGGATCCCGCTGTCAGGAACACCGCCAGAAAGGTGGGGATCAGCTTTACCGCCACGCGCTTCCCCTTCAGGCACAGCACCGCCTGCACCGCAAAGTACACCCCAGCGATCAGCAGAAACAACGGTCTTTTCATGGAATCATCTCCTTTTTACAGTACCCGGTGCCACCGGGATAATTCCCGAACCTTTAAAAATCCCATCCGCTCATACAGCGCCACGGCCCGGGTGTTTGCCGAGGCCACCTGGAGCTTCACCATGTCGGACTGGAGCAGGCTGCTGAGTGCCAGGACCACAGTCTCCCCCATACCGGGCCGGACAGAGATCACCGTATCGATCATCTCGCCGCTGGCACGTCCGATTCCCAGAAGCACCCCATCCTTATGGACAAAGTATCCGTCACCCAGGCGGAGCATCTCCCTGCCGTCACGGCTGTCCATCCAGGCGCAGTTGGGAATGTCCGCCATGCGCTCATTATATATGCGCACCCACTGCTCCACCGTTTCCTCCGTTACCGGGAAAAGGCAGGCATCCGTTTCCCCAAGTCCCGCCCGGTCACGGGTCATCAGCAGGATGGATGTGAGCAAGGGGTATTTTTCAAGGTATTCGTGGCCCGCCGCGTCGCACCATTCAGCACCGCACATCCGGCAAAAGGCAATGCATTCCTCCAGAAGCTTTTCCGGCTCCTGGCTGGACTGGATCTTGATATGTGCCCGCTGGCGGTAAGGAATTTCCCGCAAAAACAGGCTCGCGACACCGTTTTCGGTATCAAAAACAGGGATATCATTCATAGAATCAACTCCTGAAATGATTATATCACAGATAGGGTCGGGATACAATGCGCAAAATGTTGTGCAATTTCCACAGAGCCCCCACCCATTTTCGGGCTATATTATTTACAATCCGTACTATATCTTTCATTATGTTAGGTTTTTTGGTAAAAATAACTTGATTTTCTCACAAAAAGGTGTATAATACCTTCATTCACAGATGAAAGGAGGTTCATTCCATGAAGAAGATCATCTGCAAGAAGGAGTACGACACCGAGACCGCTACCCTGATCAAGGCTTACTCCTGCGGCGAGCTGGGCGATCCCGCTGGTTACGAGGAAGATCTGTACCAGACTCCCGGCGGCCTGTATTTCCTGCATGTTGGCGGTGGTGAGGCCTCTCCCTATCCCACCGAGGACATCGTCCGCCTGGCTAAGACCAAGGTGAACGAGTGGCTGGATACTCACTAATGCGTACATCGAAAAGCGGCTGCGTAAGCAGCCGCTTTTTTCTTGACATATGTGTTATGATATTGGTAGAAAGATTGCAGTTTGCGGCACAAGGTGCCCAATTGACAGTTGAGAGTTGACAGTGAAGGTATTTCCTTCCAAATGATTGAAATTCGTCGGCGGAGCCGACACGATCACTGTCCACTGTCCACTTCCCACTGTCCATTAAGCAAGAATTTACCTTTATAAAGGATGCGTTCTATGAAGAAACTGATTATCCTGACGGTGCTTGCCGCATTCCTGCTGGCCGGGTGCGGCTCCCAGGTACCCCAGGCGGATATCGCCGCCACCACGCTGCCGGTTTGGGAATTTACCACCCGGCTGTGCCAGGGCACCGGCCTCACCACCGCCCGGCTGGTGACGGAAAGCGTATCCTGTCTTCACGATTACTCCCTGAATGTCAGTCAGGTCAAGGCGGCGGAGGCGGCGCAGCTTGTTGTCCTTTCCGGCGCGGGTCTGGAGGACTTCATGGCAGAGGTGCTGGAGGGCAAGCAGACTGTGGATTCCTCTGCCGGCATCACCCTGCTGGAAAGCTGCCACGAACACGAGCACGGCGAAGGCGGGGATGCCCACCATCACGAGGAGGATCCCCACATCTGGCTGTCGCCGGAGAACGCCAAGGCTATGGCCCGCAGCATCTGCAGCGGGCTGACCGCGGCATATCCCCAGCACCGCGAAACCTTCGAAAATAACCTTTCCGGCCTGCTGGAGGAGATCGACGCCCTGAAAAGCTACGGCGAAACGCAGCTTGCAGACCTCTCCTGCCGGGAGATCATCACCTTCCATGACGGGTTCAGCTACTTTGCCGATGCTTTTGGATTGACCATCGTGGCTGCCGTTGAGGAAGAATCCGGCGCGGAGGCTTCCGCCGCGGAGCTGAAGGAGATCATCGGCATTGTGCGGGAGCACGGTGTGACAGCCCTGTTTACAGAAACCAACGGCAGCACATCTGCCGCACACACCATCGCTGCCGAGACCGGAACGGCGGTATACACCCTGGACATGGCCATGAGCGGCGAAAGCTGGTTCGACGCCATGTACCGCAACATCGACACCATCAAGGAGGCATTGGGATGAGAACTTCCCTTCACGGCGGCAGCTGTTCCGATTCCTGCTGCCTGCAGGTCAAAAACCTCACCGTTCGCATCGGCGCGAACAGCATCCTGCGGGATGTGAATCTCCATGTTCACTGCGGCGAGCTGCTTGCCCTCATCGGCCCCAACGGCGCGGGCAAAAGCACCTTCCTGAAGGCCGTGCTGGGCGAGCGGGATTATGAGGGCGCCATCGTCTTCTCCGCCCCCGGTCAGCGGGGCCGCAAGCCCAAGATCGGCTACGTTCCCCAGAGTCCCGCCTTTGACCCCGGCGATCCGGTTTCCGTGGCGGATCTGTTCGCCTGCTGCCAGAGCCGCCGTCCGGCATTTCTGGGCCACAGCGCGGCACGGCGGAAGAAGATTCTGGAATGTCTGGACCGGGTCCACGGCCAGGACCTGATCGACAAGCGGGTGGGCACCCTCTCCGGCGGCGAGCTGCAGCGGGTGCTGCTGGCCCTGGCCCTGGAGCCCCTGCCCAATATTCTGATCCTGGACGAGCCCCTGTCCGGCGTGGACGTGGAGGGGCAGACGGATCTGATGGATATGCTGGACGAGATCCGGGATACCTACGACCTGTCCATCCTCATGACCACCCACGATTTTTCCACCCTCCACAAGTATGCGGACCAGGTTGCCCTCATTGACCACCGGGTGGTCAAATTCGGCACCCCGGAGGAGGTACTCTGCTCCGATGAATTCCGCCAGGTCTTTCACTACAAGGGAGGTGGCTGCCAATGAGCATCTGGTACGCGATTTGTGATGCGCTGCCCTTTGAGCTGCTGCAGTGGAATTTCATGCGCAATGCCCTGCTGGCGGTGCTGCTGATGGCACCTCTGTTCGGCATCATGTCCACCATGATCGTCACCGGGCGCATGAGCTTTTTCTCCGACGCACTGGGACACTCCGCTTTCACCGGCATTGCCATTGGCTGCATCTGCGGTCTGGCAGCTCCCATCTGGGCGGCGGTGGCATTCAGCATTCTCTTTGCCCTGCTGTTTTCCTGGGTGCGCAGCCGCAGCAATCAGGCAGCGGACACCCTGATCGGCGTGTTTTCCAGCGCGGCGGTGGCACTGGGTATTTTCATTGCCACCCTGGGCGGCGGCAGCTTTACCAAGTACAATAAGTACCTCATCGGCGATATCCTCTCCATTACCCCCTCGGAGATCGGACTGCTGGCCGTGGTGCTGGTGCTGGTGTGCATCTTCTGGGTCATCTATTCCAACCGGCTGACCCTGACAGCCATCCATCCCCAGCTGGCATCATCCCGGGGCATCCCGGTGCGGCTGTCCCAGGCCCTGTTCACCGTGGCCATCGCCGTGGTGGTGACCCTGACCATCTCCAGCGTGGGGCTTTTGATCCTCAACAGCCTGCTGGTGCTGCCGGCAGCATCCGCCCGGAATGTGGCGAAAAATCTGAAGCAGTACCACCTTTTCTCCGTGCTGTTCGCACTGGCCGCCGGTGTGGGCGGACTGGTGGCTTCCTATTATCTGGGTAACTCCGCCGGAGCCGCCATTTCCCTGAGTCTGGCGCTGAT
>CAZHEG010000129.1:0-3943 GCA_964531435.1 uncultured Oscillospiraceae bacterium
ACTTGGGGCCCATGCGCCAGTCGGAGATGAACAGCTGGGCGATCTTCTCGTCCACAGTCAGCTGCTTGACGTAGGCAGCGGCACGCTGGGCGGCGGGAACACGCCAGTCGTTGACGGTGCTGACCTTGCCGGTGCCGTCAATATCCTTGAAATACAGGCCATTCTCCTCAATAATTCCGCGGCTGACGGTGCTGATGGCAGGACCGTTGGGATTGCGGTATACCTTATAGTGGTTGCTTGCTTTCTTAGCCATGTTGGGCCTCCTCATCGATTTATACACAGTTATTGTAGCATTGGCGCCATTTACCGTCAAGGGTGGCACATTTTACAAAAAATCAGCAACCCGCATGTGCGGATTGCTGACCCCAACATATTCAGTATAGCAAGGAAAGCAGCCGCTGTCAACGCCTTTTGTTCGCCCAGTAGAGATTTCTGTCCTTTGCACAAAGAATTGCCCCGGATTTCAGGCAATATCCCAAGTTGATTTTCCCCGCCCGGTATGGTACTTTATAGTCAGAAAGGATGATACCAATGTACAGGTAATCTTTTCAAAAGGCTTTCAGATCCAAAGCTTCCGTTTCATATATACAGCAATTCAATGTTAACAGAAACCCCGGAAGCGCACTCAAGCTGAAAGCCCCACAGCCCGCAGAAAGAGAGGTTAACCAATGATCGAACCCAAGAATTCAAAGGGATAACCCCTGACGCGTCAGAGTGATTTCGCTGACAGGTCAGGGGTTATTTCTTTGTCTTTTTTGGGGTATTGCTATTATTGGAAAATTTTATTAAAATATTGCAATAAAACGTTTCCCCCGGGGATTATTAGGGTGAAAGGAGTGATGGGTCATGACCGTTATACAGCAGCTCAGCATGGACAAGTGGATTCAGGGCATTGCCCAGGGCGATCGCGACGCGCTGGAAAAATTCTATGCCGCCACCTCTTCCGCAGTCTATGCCTACGCACTGTCCATCCTCCAAAATCCCCACGACGCGGAGGATGTGCTCCAGGACTGCTACATAGCCGTCTGCCGGGGCGCCGGGGAATACCGCTCCCAGGGTAAGCCCATGGCCTGGCTGATGACCATCACCCGGAACCTGTGCTACAAGTCACGCCGCCTGCGGCAGCGCTACGTATCCCTGGACAGCGGGGAGCTCTTCGGACGCCTGGAGGCCCCTGCCGACGATAAGCTCCTGCTGCAAAGCTGCATGCAGGTGCTCACCGAGGAGGAGCGCTCCATCGTGGTGCTCCACGCCGTGGCAGGATGCACCCACGCAGAGATCGGCCGGCACCTGAACCTGAAGCTGGGCACGGTGCTCTCCAAATACCACCGGGCCATCCGCAAGCTCCGTGACACACTCTGAAAGGAGGAACGTTTTATGAGCATAAAGAAAAAACTGCGCAGGGCATTCCGCTCCGCCACCCCCAACGTTCTGGACAAGGTGACCCGGCAAAGCCCCATGCAGCCCCAACCGAAAACCGGCGAACCCGCCGTCATTGAATTTGAACAGAAATCAAAGCTCCCCTACTGGCTCCGGGAGACCGCTGCCACCGCTGCGGCCTTTGCCCTGCTGGTGGGCTTAGTGGGCGGCGGCATCCGCCTCGCCCGGGACTATCTGGGCAGCGGCAGCACCGGCGGCACCGTCAGCACCGAACCAAGCGTCACCTATCCCAACGTCTTTCCCACGGTTGAAACACTTCCCATCTGGCTGATCGATCCAACGGACGAAATGGTGTCTATATGCATAGAGAATGCCCTGTCCCTGGCCTGTACGGAGATCAAGACCTACACCGTAACCAACGGAACGGACGACAGCACCCTCATAACCACCACCAACAGCAACGGCGACACCTTTGAAGTGACCGTAGACACCGCCGTCAGCAATGATACCATCTCCGTAACCGTCACCAGCGAGTACAAGTATGTTTTTAATTTCGGTCTGTGGCAGAATTCGTGCGTCCTGTCCACCATCGAGGTGATACCGACCAACAACATCAAAACCGGCTACATCACCGATTCCGTTGCCGCGCAGATCGCCACGCTGTATTGCCGCGGAACCACCGATGCCGAACTCTTCACCGTCAGCCGTCTGGAGCTGCTCGTCCCCGGCGACAACGCGGACGGACACCCCGTGTACGAGGTGGATGTTACCTGCCCCTTGCCCACCTTCTTCCATGGCTATTTCTTTGTCATCGACGCCTTCACCGGCGAGATCCTGAGTATAGCGGAAACCGGACCCACTACCTCCACGATCCGGACGGCTGTGGAGGCCCGGGACGCTGCCCTGGAATACCTGGGCCTGGAGCTGGAGGAGCTGCGCTATCTGAGGATCTCCCTGGACGGGCTGGGCTCCTACATTGTCACAGTGGCAGCTCCTGACATGATCACCGTGATGGTGGACTCCGGCGGTATCATCGGGGTCACAGACAAGGTTTCCCAGGAGGATTCCGAACGCCTCAGCCAGGATGGGCACATCGGCTGGCGGGCCGCGGTGGATATCGCCCTGGATCACTGGGAATTCGACCCGGACAGCCTGACCTACCTGGATTGCTACCTTTATACCGACGAGTACGGCTGCAGCTACTACCAGATCGAATTTTCCGACTCCTTCGTGAACTACATCTCCGCCACCTCCTCTGTCATCGACGGGATCGCCTGCTCCACGCCTTTCTGCTACCTGGTGGAGGTCACCGCCAAGGGCGGCGAGCTCTATGATGCGGGCATCTCCGCTGCCGCAGGCTATACCAAGGCCATCATCACTGCCGGGCAGGCCCAGGAGCTGGCGCTGAACTCCTTCCCCCTCACCGATGACCAGCGGGCGAGTGTGCTGGCTGACAACAGGGCCGATTTTTCCTGGGAGCTTGTCTATGACGGCGGCATCCGGGATGGCGGTGCCCGGCTCTACTACGTTATTCAGCTCACTCTGAGCAGCGGCGTTTACCAATGCCAGGTGGACGCCTTCCTCGATGCTGTCGGCGGTTCCGGCGATGTCGAACCCCTGCCGCCCGGCGGCACGATCAGCGAATCCGATGCCCTCAACCAGGCCCTGGAAGCCATGGGCTTCACCCAGGAGGACGCATTCATCCTGGGAATCACCGTGGTGGAAAACAGCTACGGCGACTTCTACCGCGCCCACTTCTTTGCCGCCGGCTGCGAGTACAAGGTTGACGTCGGGCTTTACGGCTCCGGCTACATTCGCCACACCGCCGCGGATCTCTACGACGAGATGGAGCACCTGCAGACCCTCTTCGGCACGATGGGCACTGTGTACAACACTTCCCTGTGCCTCCGGTACAACTCCCCCGCGGAGCTGATCCTTTACTACCTCTTCTACAACGGCTTTGATGACGGTGTTCCCCTCACGGAGGAGGAAACCAACGCGCTGAAGGATGTGCTCATGCTGGAGCTGGATGTATTCCGCCTGCCCGCCTCCAAAATGGATGATTGCCTGCAGACCTACTTTGACATCTCTCTGGAGGAGCTGGACGAGAGCTGCTTCGCCGGGCTGTACTACCTGGAAAGCACGGACTGCTACTACATGGCCCACAGCGACTTCCTCTGTACGGAGCCCACCTTCCTGGCCATGACCCAGAATGCCGACGGCACCCTGAGCATTTACTATGACCCCGACTTTTATTTCGGCGGCGGCTCCTGGGAGGATAACATTGTCATCAATGATGAGTACTTCATCCTCACCGTCAAGCCCATGGGCGGCGAACACTATGTGATCATCAGCAACAATGCCCCGTAATCTCGCCCCACCCCGGGAGCGCACCGCTCCCGGGGGGATATTTCTCCCGGGAGTAAATTTTACCCTTGACAATTTCAAATTATATGCTATAATCTTATCTGTTCCGTATGGAGGCATAGCTCAGCTGGTTAGAGCGCATGCTTCACACGCATGAGGTCACAGGTTCGAGTCCTGTTGTCTCCACCACAAAGAA
>CAZHEG010000130.1:0-3940 GCA_964531435.1 uncultured Oscillospiraceae bacterium
TTGGTCGGGATGACAACGCTTGTGGTAACCGTAAGATAAACTGAAATTTGAACCCAAAACAAGGGAAGGGTGCGTTTTGCAACGCGCCCTTCAGCTATTTATGGGGTTTTCTTTTTGCGGATGATCACCACTGCGGCAGCCGCGGCGGCGAGGACGGCGGCGGCTATACCCACCGCGATCCACAGCCCCCCGGCGTCCTTTTCCGCCAGGATGACGATGGTGCCGATATCCTGGGCTGTGCCGGTGAACAGGTTGCCGCTGCGGGTCATGGAAAGCTCCGTCAGCTCCCCGTCCGACCAGGTGTAGAATTTCAGCCCGCTCTCCAGATGCTCCTGCGCCACAGGAATGGTCAGCTCATACTGGGACTTTGCCTTGACGCTGAGGTAGCTGTCGTAAACCAGCAGGGTGTCAGCGCGGCTGCAGCCCAGCGCCTTTCGGATGGACTGATAGTCCGCGTCGCTTTCCGGCAGGGCCGTCAGGGTCATGCTGGGGCTGAGGCTGCGCTTTCCGCCGCTGTATTCCGCGGTGGCGAAAATACCGGTGGCGGCATCAACCACGGTCAAGGTGCCGGAATTGGAGTATGTACCGGTGATGGCATTGCCCAGAGTCGCCAGATCGCAGCCCGCGCCGCAGACCTTGGTATCCAGATCCATCACCTGCACCCACACGCCCACAGAACGCTGGGCGATGATCTGGGCCAGGTTGGGCAGGGCCTCCTCCACATCGGCGGGCTGGTTGGCGCCGTTCATGTAGTAGACGTTGGATGCCAGCTTCTCCGACGCGGCGGCGGTCAGCTCCTGGGTGAGCTGGTCGATAAAGCCCGCGAACCAGCCCGGATCATAGCTCTTCCCGGTGGCTTTGGTGGTGCCGCCCAGAGCCGCGATGCGGCTGCAGTCCGCCATATAATCGTGGTAGCGCTCCATCAGCTGGTCATTTTGATAGATGACGTAGAACAATGGAAACTGCTTGTAGGTCCGCTCCGAAACCTCTGCCTCCCGGCTGTACTGGCCGGAATCCAGGCGGTACATCACATCCAGGGGGTAGTTGGCGGTGGTTTCGGAGGAGCTGGGGTAGTAGCAGCCGAAGGACAGGTCGTAATCCCAGGGCACCAGGGTGGCGACCCCCGCCTCGGAAACGTACAGGCCAAAGTTCTGGTAGTTGGTGAACATATTGTCCATCTGGCACAGCCAGCTGCTGACGGCGAAGTAGCGGATCACCTCATCCAGCTCCATAATGGAGCCCAGAAGCTCGATGTATTCCTGGCTCTGTACGTCGATGGCGCTGCCGCCGAAATCCTTGCCGGAGGAAAGCTGGTTCAGCTTTTTCACCCAATCCAGCACCGTGGGCAGCATATCCGATACGTCTGCCAGAGTCTCCTCGTCGTGCTCGTACAGGGGGGCGGAGTCCTTCGCCAGCTCGCCGTAGTTGAAGCTCGTCTGGGTGGGCTTGCACAGGTAGCTGCTGATCTCCTTGCCGGTGCAGTTAAAGTAACGCTCCAGAATGGTTTCGTCCAGGGCCTCCACCATGAAATACACGCCGTAGTAGCTTCCGTTGATGTAGAGCTTTGCAAGGCAGTATTCCGGGGTGGGCAGGCCCATTTCCTCCATCAGCTTGAAGGCGAAATATTCCTTCATCATGGATTTGTCGAAAAAGAAGTTGTTGAAGCTGATCTTTTCACAGCCGTAGAAGTTCTGCTTCTCGCCGTAGCCGGCCTTGGTGATGTACTTGCCGAAATTCACGGTGAAGGAGAACCGGTCGGAGCCGGGATTATCGGTGTAGGAGTGGGAGAGGGTGTAGTTACCCTTGGTTTTCAAGCCGCAGTAGCCCAGAGTGGTGTCGCCGATGGTGACGGAGGTGGCCATCACATAGGGCTCCTCCGTGGCATTCTGCAGCAGGTAGTTCAGGTTGTTCTCCGCGATCTCGATATAAACCTCCTGCAGCTCGGTGTCCGGGAAATAGGCGCTGTACTTTGCGTCCTTGGCATCTGCCTGGGTGGACTGGTTCACCGTATAATCCGCCGGGGGATCGTTGCGCACCATATTCTCCTGAATCCACTGGTTGGCGGTGCCGTGGGTGATCCGTGCCGCGCTGATGGGCAGGGCGCAGCCCAGAAGCACCGCCAGTGCCAGGGCTGCCGTGATGATCTTTCTTTTCATGGCCGGACTCCTTACATATAGGATGATGGGCGGATTACTGATATTCCTCCAGGATCTGCTTCAGAAGCTGGGGGTTATCGGTCATGATGCAGTCGCAGCCCAGTTCGATGAGCTGGCGCATCTCGTCGGGATCGTTGATGGTCCAGTACTGCACGGCAACATTGCGCCGGTGGGCCTGGGTGATCAGGCTCTTGGCGGTCAGGCCGATCTCCACGCCCAGATCGTAGGACATGGGAATCTGCAGACAGGCGAAATCGCTGCCGTCAAACAGGTTCACGCCCAGGTAGGTGGTCAGCACAAATTTGGCGGCGGTGCCGGTGGGGGCGCCCCGCATCAGCTCGGGGTATTTGGTTTTCAGCTCCTCCTCGATCTCATCGTGGAAGGTGCCCACCACGATCTGATCCAGGTAGCCGGGGTACTGCTGCAGGGTCTCGTAGAGGATGCGGCAGGCTTCATAGCCCAGCTCCTCGCTGTTCTTGATCTCCACAATGAACATCAGGTCGGGATAATCCTCATAGAATTCCTCAAACAGCTGGTCCACGGTGGCGATCTGCAGGCCCATGCCCTCCAGGTCGGTGGCGTCCTTGTAGATCCGCTGGCCGTTTTCGTCCTCAAAATAGTAGCCGAAATTGTACTGGCGCAGCTCCTCCAGGGTCATGTCCTTGATATAGTGGCGGTTATTTTTGTCATCGCACAGCTCCTCCACCTGGTCCAGGGTCAGGTCGCCGTTGATGTTGCAGGTCTCGTCGATATAGCTGTCGTGGTTGTATACCAGATAGCCGTCCTTGGTCAGGTACAGGTCGCTTTCGATGATGTCCACGCCGATGGTCTGCACTGCCTCCCGGAAGGCCAGCATGGTGTTTTCGGGGTTGTTGTCGCTGCCGCCCCGGTGGGCCGCGATCAGGGGCAGCTGGCCCTTTTCCACCACGAAGGGATTGTTTTCCACATTCTGCTTCGGGGGGATGATGTTGATCACCAGCATAAAGAGGACGATGGCGGCAAGGATGATGCCGAGGACGCGCAGGACGGGATGCTTTTTCTTGGGTTTCATATGGGATTTTCCTTTCAAAATGAATTTACTTGCAGTACTGGGTGTAGAGCGGCGGAAGGATTTCGCACAGGTTGCGGTATTCGACGCAGCAGTGCTCCGCCATGCCCCGCGCCATGTCTTCCGTGATGATGCGCCTGCGCAGGAGGGGATTTGTCATGGTCTTGCCCAGCCAGAAGCGGCTGATCATGAACAGGCCGTCCCCGGTCTGCTTGAAAATGTGGGCCATCTCGGTGTGGCGGATGAGATTGTTGAACGCGCCCACATGACCGCAGACGATAAGCGGGATGTGCTGCTCCTCCATGCGCTGCCGGGAAAAGCCGAATTCCTCCGGCGTAACGAAGTCGATCCGCAGGGGAAGCTTTGCGCCGCCGATCTTTTCCAGGGGGTACTGGGTGTTGTTTTCAAAGGGCGGGCAGGAGGGGCGTTCAAAGTAGCGCCGCTGCTTCTTGGGATACCCGATGCCAAAATGGGCACCGGGGAACCAAACCTGATACCGCTCGTCCCCCTGGGGATGCCACCAGAACCACCACCGGAGCATCTCCGGGGTGATGCCGGGCATGGGGCAGACCATGGACACCAGATAGGTTCCGTCCTCCATTTTCCGGAAGCCCACCTCCTGCTGAAGCTCCGGGTCGGACAGGATGTCATTTTTGTCCTCAAAGGGGGTCAGCGTGATATCATTTGCGGACAGAGCCTGGGCGATCTGGGGAGGGATTTCCGGCAGGGGCTTGTT
>CAZHEG010000131.1:0-3932 GCA_964531435.1 uncultured Oscillospiraceae bacterium
GAAATAATGTGTTATAATATTTCTTATCTTTATTCAGATGGGAGCATTGAGAATGAAATTCATGTTTATATCCCTGCTGTGCAAGGCCCTGAGCTTTGCGGGCAGGCTGCTGGGCGGCGGCACCGACCTGCCGGGTAAGATCGCCCTGAAGCTTTATCCCCACGTGATGAAGCACATCAAGTTCCAGGGAAAGGTGCTGGCTGTCACCGGCTCCAACGGCAAGACCACCACCTCCAACGTCATTTCCCACGTCCTGCGCCAGAATGGTTACACCGTGGTCAGCAACGACCTGGGCTCCAATATGACCAGCGGCATCGCCTCCACATTGCTGTGCGCCTGCGACCTGAAGGGCAGCATCAAGGCAGACTATGTGGTGCTGGAAGTGGACGAATGTTACAGCCGCTTCATTTTCGAGGATATCCGGGTGGACTACTACCTGGTGCTGAACCTGCTGCGGGACCAGGTGGTGCGCAACGGCCATCCCGATCTGGTCTACGCCAAGATCGCCCAGGCCATCGAAAAGCAGCCTGACATGACCCTGGTGCTCAACGCCCAGGAGCCCATCAGCCAGAAGCTGGCGGAGCTGGGGAACAAGACCGTGTATTTCGCCATGGACCGCACCGACCGCTCCACGGACACCTGCGTCAGCGGCACCCATGATGCCCGGGTCTGCCCCGTCTGCTTCCATGAGATGCGCTACGATTTCTTCCACTACAACCATCTGGGCAATTTCCACTGCACCGCCTGCGGCTACGGTTCCCACTCCCCCGATTTCCTGGGCACCGAGGTGGACTTCGAGAACCAGACCCTGAAGATCAACGGCGAGACCGTGGCCGTGACCTACAACACCACCTTCAATATGTTCAACACCGTGGCTGCCGCCGCCCTGGCCATCTCCGCCGGCGTTACCATGGAGCAGTTCAAGAAGGGCGCTGCCACCTTCGGCGGTGCCAAGGGCCGTCTGGACTCCTTCGACTTCGAGGGCCGGAAAGTGGTGCTGATGATGACCAAGCAGAACGCCGCCTCTCTGGACCAGTCCCTGTCCTACGTTCTGGAGCAGCCCGGTGAAAAGAGTGTGGCCCTGTTCATCAACAACGTGCTGTACCTGAACTACCGGGATATCTCCTGGCTGTACGATGTGGCCTTTGACCGTCTTTCCGGCAAGGTGCAGAACATCCTGTGCACCGGCAACCGGGCTCTGGATGCCGCCGTATGCCTGAAGATTGCCGGCTTTGACAGCGACACCATCCTCTACGAAACGGATCTTGCCAAGGTAAAGGACGCCTTCCGGGCAACCAAGGGCGATATCTATATCCTCGCCGCCTCCGCCTTCGGCAACGAGGGAAAAATCATTGAGGAGCTGAAGAAATGAAAAACGTAAAAATTCTCCACCTCTATTCCAAATCCATGGACCTTTACGGCGACTACAAGAACCTGACGGTCCTGTGCCAGCGCATCCGGGAGACCGGAAACACCGCCGAAATCACCACCGCCGAGCTGTTTGATCCCCTGGAGCTGGACGGCTACGACATGGTCTACGTGGGCTGCGGCAAGGCCCGCAACCTGCAGAAGGCCGCGGAGCATTTCGTACCCCACGCCGAGAAGGTCAAGGAACACATCGAAAAGGGTCAGCTCTGGCTGGTCACCGGCAACGCCCGGGAGCTGTTCGGCACCAGCTTCACCGCCCCTGACGGCAGCACCGTTCCCGGCATCGGCCTATTCCGCTACACCGGTGTCGAGACCGGGCAGGTGTATGTTTCCGACATGGTTGGAACGCTGACCTGCGGCGAAAACGCCCAGGCCTACGGCTTCACCAACCGCACCGCGTATCTTGTGGGCGAGAACGAGCATCCCCTGTTCCGTGTCACCGAGGGCTTCTGCGACGGCAATTCCTTCAGCGGCACCGAGGGCACCCTGTATCACAATTTCTTCGGCACCTGGGCCATGGGTCCGGTGCTGGCCCGAAACCCGGCCCTGCTGCGGGAGATCCTGCGGCGGCTGCTGGGGGACGACTACAAGGACTGCGACTACACCCTGGAAGAAAAAGCCCTCGAGCTGGTTCTTGCAGAGTTTAAAAAAGGAGAATAAATATGGAAAATAATCAGCAGCTTCAGCGCAAGCTCAGCCCCCTGAACGTCTGGGCTGTGGCATTGGGAAGCATCATCGGATGGGGTGCCTTCGTCATGCCGGGCAACACCTTCCTTCCCAACGCCGGCCCCCTGGGCACCGTCATCGCCATGGGCATCGCCGCCCTGATCATGATCTCCATCGCCTTCAACTACAACTATATGATCAACAAATTCCCCGTTGCAGGCGGCGAGTTCACCTACACACAGGAATCCTTCGGCACCGTGGCAGGCTTCATCTGTGCCTGGTTCCTGGGCCTTTCTTATCTCGCCATCGTTCCCCTGAACGCCACTGCCCTGGCCCTCATCGGCCGGAACCTGTTCCCCCAGGTATTCCAGTGGGGCTACCTCTACGCCGTGGAAGGCTACACCATCTACCTGGGCGAGGTGCTGCTGGCAGTTGGCGCACTGGTCCTCTTCGGCTATCTCAGCATCCGCGGCACCAGTGTGGCCGGCAAGTTCCAGACCTTCCTGGCCCTGACTCTGGTGGGCTCCGTTTCCCTGCTGGGTCTTGCCGCCCTCATCAGCGACAAGGCTACCCTCTCCGCCTTGACCCCCGCCTTCCAGACCACTGCCGACGGCAGCATCTCCATCGGCGGCATCGTGGCAGTCATCGCCGTGGCTCCCTGGGCATTCGTCGGCTTCGACTCCATCCCCCAGGCCAGCGAGGAATTTAATTTCTCCCCCAAGAAGACCAAGGTCATCATGGTCCTGTCCATCATCTTCGGTGCCATGCTGTATATCATCCTGAACACCATCACCGCCGCTGTGGTGCCTGAGGGCTACACCAACTGGAGCGAATACATCGCCGCCTCCAAGAGTCTGGACGGCATCCTGGCCATGCCCACCTTTAACGCAGCCAAGGAGCTGCTGGGCGTTCCCGGTCTGGTGCTTTTGGCCATCGCCCTGTTCTGCGCGGTGCTCAGCGGCATCATCGGCTTCTACATGGCCACCAGCCGCCTGCTCTACTCCGTCGCCCGGGAGGGCATCCTGCCTAAGGCCTTCGCAAAGCTCCACCCCAAGTACAACACCCCCTACATTGCCATCCTCTTCGTCATGGGCGTGTCCCTGCTGGCTCCCTGGTTTGGCCGCGAGGTCCTGGGCTGGATCGTGGATATGTCCTCCATCGGCGCCGCCATCGGCTACGGCTTCACCTCCGCGGCTACCTTCGTTACCATGAAGAAGTTCGGTGAAAAGGGCCTCGGCCTGAAGATCAACGCCATCATGGGTACGGTGTTCTCCCTGGCCTTTATCTTCCTGCTCCTCAGCCCCGCCTCCTGGGGCTACGGCGGTCTGAGCACCCCCGCCCGCATCGCGCTGGTGGTGTGGATCATCCTCGGCATCGTGTTCTTCTTCCGCAGCAAGAAGAAATAATCCACTTTCGAATCAAGATCTCCTCAGACACCCGTCTGAGGAGATTTCATTTTGTTTGAAAAAGGAAATTGGAGTTTATCGCACCGATGTAACATACGTCAATGTAGGGGCGGATATTATCCGCCTGCCCCGCCAAAATATCCACGTCATTGCGAGGATGGCGAATGCCCGACGTGGCAATCCCGTGGATTTTCAGGGAGCGTCGATAGCGGGAAACGCGGCATTTATCCGCAAGCACTCCACATTTACCGCATTGTCATTGTCCGCACCGCCATACGGGATTGCCACGTCGCCGCCCTTTGGGGCGGCTCCTCGCAATGAAGTGCATATTTTCGGCGCACCGCAACAACGCGATAAACTGAAATTCGTGAATTATGACGCAAAAATCTATTCTGATAGTGCTCATAGCTGATTTTTCAACTGAAACGTTTT
>CAZHEG010000132.1:0-3928 GCA_964531435.1 uncultured Oscillospiraceae bacterium
GTGAAGGCCAAGTTCCCCGCCATGTACAACGCCTTCACCTACGGCGCGCCTCCCCATGCCGGCGCTGCCCCCGGTGTTGACCGCCTGATCATGATGCTCACCGGCGAGGAGAACATCCGTGAGGTCATCACCTTCCCCATGAACAAGTCCGCCCAGGACCTGATGATGGGCGCCCCCACCGCTGTCGACAAGAGCCAGCTGGACTGTGTCCACATCGCGCTGATCGAAGAGTAAAATGCCATACCCCGGATGCCGCGGCATCCGGGGTTTTTGCGTCAGCAGGGAAGAAGGGGACCCGCCGGCATAGCGGCGGGTCCGGATAAAGAGGAAAGAAAAAGGAAGAAAGCAGATTTACTCCATGTTCAGAAATCCCGCGGGGTCCACGGCGGCACCGTCGCAGGTGACGGCAAAATGCAGATGGTCGCCGATGGCGCTTTCCAGCAGGGTGGTGTTGCCCACATAGCCGATGGTCTGGCCCATGGTGACGGTGTCCCCCGCGGAAACGGTGACATCCTCTGCAAGGCTGGAATACACCGTGACGTAGCCGTTCCCGTGGCGGATGACCACGGTCATGCCCATGGTATCATCGCTGTAAACGGTGTAAACGGTGCCCTCTGCCGCGGCGCAGACAGCGGTGCCTGCCTCGGCGGCAATGTCAATGCCATTGTGGGTGCGCCAGTCCCGGGTGGTGGCGTTGTAGGCCAGGCAGTCCATGGCGTAGTCGGCGATGGTATCCCCGGACAGGGGCGCGCAGGTCTTCATGGCCTCGTCCTCCACAGGATCGGTGGCCACCACCTGATCCGTTTCGCCGTCATCCTTGACGTCGGGCTTTGCCGGATCGTCAGGGGCGACGACCTGAACATCGTCCTGGGAAGGACTTACAACATCCACATTGGCGGTGGGGTCCTGGACCGTGGGGTCTTCGTTTGTCAGATTGCGGTAATACAGATAGCCGGAAATCCCGATGGCAGCAGCGCACAGGATCAGGGCTATGTAGTAGCCCTTGTTGGCGAAGCTGCCGGTAAATTTGTTGTTGCTCATTTCTTTCAAGCACCTCCGAGGTCAGTATTGCCATATTTTCGGAGTTTAAACCAGAGGATGGAAATATTTTATTCCGGCGGCTCCATGCATCATTATAAAAATAATATCCCCTTATCAGGGGGAAAATAATTGACAAAAGCGCAATTTTCCTGTATATGTATACTTGTCATTTCCTGACGAAAAAGCGATAGAAACGGGGGAGGATAATGTCCAAGGAACTCATCAGACTCCGGGATCTTACCATGGAGTTCGACGGGGAGCGTATTCTCGACGGAATTAACCTTTATATCAATGACCATGAATTTTTAACCTTGCTCGGCCCTTCCGGCTGCGGTAAGACCACCACCCTGCGGATCATTGGCGGCTTTTTGACGCCTACCTCCGGCGAGGTCACCTTCGATGGCAAGCGCATCAACGATGTGCCGCCCTATGAGCGGCAGATCAACACCGTGTTCCAGCGGTATGCCCTGTTCCCCCATCTGAATGTTTTTGACAACATCGCCTTCGGACTCCGGGTGGCTAAGGTGCCCAAGGAAGAGATCAACGAGCGGGTGAACCGGATGCTGGAGATCGTCAGCCTGAAGGGTTATGGCCACCGGCGCATCACGTCCTTGTCCGGCGGTCAGCAGCAGCGTGTCGCCATCGCCCGCGCACTGGTGAATAAGCCCAAGGTTCTTTTGCTTGACGAGCCTCTGGGCGCACTTGACCTGCGCCTGCGAAAGGATATGCAGATCGAGCTGAAGCGGATCCAGCAGGCCATGGGCATTACCTTCGTTTACGTGACCCATGACCAGGAAGAAGCGCTGAGCATGTCCGACACCATCGTTGTCATGGACAAGGGCCGCATCCAGCAGATCGGCAAACCGGAGGATATATATAATGAGCCGAAGAACGCCTTTGTGGCGGATTTCATCGGCGAGAGCAACATTCTGGACGGCGTGATGCTGTCCGACTACAAGGTCCGCTTCTTCGGACGGGTATTCGACTGCGTGGACAAGGGCTTTGACCCCAATGAGCCTGTGGACGTGGTCATCCGCCCCGAGGACATCGATATTGTGGATCCTGCCCAGGGCCATCTGGTGGGCACCGTTACAAGTGTCACCTTCAAGGGCCTGAACTATGATATCATCGTCGAATTCAAGGGCTTCAAGTGGCTGATCCAGACCACGGATTTCCACGCGGAAGGCTCTACCATCGGCATTCGTTTGAACCCGGAAGACATTCACATCATGAAGAAGAGTGAATATTCCGGCATGTTTGGCGATTACAGCTCCTACTCCGCGGAGTATGACGAGCTGACGGAGGATGCCGGCGATGAAGAAGAATAAGTCTTTACTCCTCAGCGCGCCTTACATCCTGTGGATGCTGGTGTTTACGCTGATTCCTCTGGGCGTGGTGGGATACTACGCCCTGACGGATCCCGATACCGGGGTATTCACCTGGAGCAACATCCGGGAGCTGGGCACCTATCTGCCGGTGTTCGGCCAGTCCATCGCCTATTCCGTCGTGTCCGCACTGATCTGTCTGGTGCTGGGCTATCCCGTGGCCTACTATATCGCCCACCAGGGGCCCATCGCCCAGAAGTTTCTGTACATGCTGGTGATGCTGCCCATGTGCATGAGCTTCCTGCTGCGCACCCTTGCCTGGGTGGCGCTGCTGCAGGATACCGGCATCATCAACAATGTGCTGACCGCACTGGGTCTTTCCCAGGTGAAGCTGATCCGGACTCCCGGCGCGGTGATCCTGGGCATGGTCTATAACTACCTGCCCTATATGATCCTGCCGCTGTATTCCATTCTTGCCAAGATGGACGGACGGCTTATCGAGGCGGCGGAGGACCTGGGCTGCACCCCGGTGCAGACCTTTGCCAAGGTGGTGCTCCCTCTGTCCACCCCCGGAATCCTTTCCGGACTGACCATGGTATTCGTGCCCGCTGTTTCCACCTTCTACATTTCCCAGAAGCTGGGCGGCACGGATACGTTCCTCATCGGCGACGTCATCGAGCGGATGTTCAAGCAGGGCAACAACGCCAATCTGGGCGCGGCCCTCAGCCTTCTGCTGATGGTCCTGGTCTTTGTCTGCACCGGCATTATGAACCGGTTCGCGGGCTCTGACGGAGAGGATGCGGTGATCGTATGAAAAGAGCCAATAAGATCATTACCATCCTGATCTTCGTCTTTCTGTATATTCCCATGGCGGTGCTGATCGTCGGCTCCTTCAATGAGGGCAAATCCCTGGCCCGGTTCGACGGCTTCACTCTGGAGCAGTATGCCGAGCTTTTCCGGGACAGCGACCTGCTGGGTCTGCTGCTGAACTCCATCATCATCGCCATTCTGTCCAGCACCATTGCCACCGTGTTCGGCACGGTAGCCGCCGTGGGCATCCAGGGCCTGAGCCCGAAGCTCCGCAAGGCGGTCATGACCCTGACGGATATCCCAATGACGAATCCGGATATCGTCACCGGTATCAGCCTTTCCCTGCTGTTCGTTTTTGTGGGCACCAATATGCTGGGCCAGCGCAATTCCCTGACCTTCTGGACCCTGCTCATTGCCCACGTGACCTTCAACCTGCCCTATGTGATCCTGAACGTGATGCCCAAGCTGAACCAGATGGACCGGAGCCTGACGGATGCCGCCATGGACCTGGGCTGCACCCCGCTGCAGTCCTTCTTCAAGGTGACCCTCCATGAGATCATGCCCGGTGTGGTCGCCGGCTTCATCATGGCCTTCACCATGAGTCTTGACGATTTCGTCATCAGCTATTTCGTCACGGGCATGGATTTTGTGACCCTGCCGGTTGAAATTTACAGCTACACCAAAAAGCCCATCCCCCCGAAGATCTATGCCATGTTCACCCTGCTGTTCCTGCTGATCTTCGTGCTGATGGT
>CAZHEG010000133.1:0-3920 GCA_964531435.1 uncultured Oscillospiraceae bacterium
GTTACAAAAAATTCATTTGCTATTTTTCTTCCGTTGGTTTACCATATAGAAAAACAGGTTTTGGAGGAACTTTATGGATATCAATGACCGCCGGGGAATGAAGGCGGAGGCGAAGCGCTCCATCGCCGCCGCATCGTATGATCCCCGGAAGCTGATCGTAATTCATACCGGTGCGTCCATGGCGCTGTCTTTGGTGCTGGTGCTGATCGATTACCTCCTGGGCGAGCAGATCGGCTCCACCGGAGGCTTAAGCGGCGTGGGGATGCGCTCGATTTTGGAAACGGCCCAGTCGGTGCTGTATGTGGCCCAGGTGGTGGCATTGCTTTTCTGGCAGATCGGCTATGTTTTCGTGGCGCTGCAGATCAGCCGGGGCAGACCCGTGGGGCCCGGCAGCCTGCTGGAGGGCTTCCGCAATATCTTTCCGGTGCTGCGGCTGAAGCTCCTGCTGGGCATCCGGTATATGGCCATGATGTTCCTGTGCGTCTATCTGGCATCCTTCCTGTTCTCCATGACACCTTTGGCGGAACCCTTTACCGCCGCCTACGAGGCGGGCACGGAGGAGGCGCTGATGCTTGCCATGGAGGAATGCATGGTGCCGATGCTTGGTGTCACGCTGATCACCATGCTGGTGATCATGGTGCCATATCTGTACCGGCTGCGGCTGGCGGATATGGCGCTGATGGATGAGCCCAAGGCCGGAGCTTCAATGGCGATCCGCCGCAGCCGTGACCGGATGCGGGGCAACCGGATGAATTTGCTGAAGCTGGACATCAGCTTCTGGTGGTTCTGGCTGATCGAGGCCCTGGCCGGCGCGGTGGCCTACGGCGATGTGGTGCTGCCCATGCTGGGCGTGGAGCTGCCCTGGGGGAGCCTGGGGAGCTACTATGTGTTCGCGGTGCTGGCCTGCCTGCTGCAGCTGGCGCTGTACTGGTGGCGGGGCAATGAGGTCCAGGTGACCTACGCGAAATTCTATGAAACACTGAATCCCAAAGAAAATGAGCTGCACGAATGATGTGCAGCTCTTTTTTATTGGGTGAATATCTTGGAAAATTCCTGTTTCAGCAGCTCCAGGTCCTGGCCCCGGCAGCCGAAATGGCCGGAATTTTGCAGCACTGTCAAACCGATGTGGGGGTGCTTTTCCAGATCCCGGCAGGTCCGCATGGACACCATTTCATCCAGCCGCGACTGGTAGCAGTGGCAGGGGACCGTGATCTGCCCCAGCAGGTCCCGGGTGCGGCGGCACTGGGTGAACAGCTCCAGAAACCGGGGGATCCAGCCCAGATATTTCCACAGCCAGGGGGTCAGGGTGATGCTGCTGTCGCCGGCCATGAGCTCGGCACCCTTGACGACGTGACCGAAGGGAAGAAGCACGGAGCAGCAGGCGGTTTTGAATTTCAGCCAGGGGCGCAGCGGCGTTTGGAGCAGGAAAAGGCAGGCGATCCCTTCCGGGCGGCGGACAGACTCCTGAATGGCGAACAGGGTGCCCATGGAGTGGGCGGCGATCACCACCCGGTCATACCGCTCCAGCAGCTCGTCCAGCTTTTTCGTTACCTGGGCCTGCCATTTTTTCATGGAAGTCCGGGAGAAATCCTCCGTTCTGCCGCCGTGCCCATCCAGCAGAATGGCGTAAACCGACCAGTCATCCGGCACCAGGGGCACCAGAAAATCAAAATGCCGGGGCGTGCCCAGAATGCCGTGGATCATCAGCACCGCCTGGCGGCTGCCCGGTGCTTCCCGGGTCAATTCGGAGTGGGGCATGGCTCAGGGCTCCAGCACGGTGACGGTGCCCTTGGCATCGGGATCGTCCCAGATCAGCTCGCCGACGGCGGGGACGGTGATGTGTCCGGACCGGGGGTTCTTGATGCTCAGCACCGGGGTGGTGATGCTGGCCTCCACCTCCGACTTCTCGAAGCACAGGTCGGCGTCCAGCATCTGGCAGTTGATCAGCTTCAGGCTCTTGCAGTAGCACAGGGGCTGGGTGCCGGATATGACGCAGTTTTCAAAGGTCACGTTCTCGCAGTACCAGGCGAGGTACTCGCCCTTGACCACACTGTTGCGGACGGTGACATTTTTGGCGTGCCAGAAGGCATCCTTGGTGTCAAGGAAGCAGTTTTCAAACAGGGAATCCTCAATGTACTGGAAGGAATATTTTCCCTTCAGCTTTACATTGGTGAAGTGCAGGCGGTCAGAGCGCATCATAAAGTATTCGCCCTGAACGGCGCAGTCCGTCATCTCGATTCCCCGGGTGAACCAGCCGAATTCGGTGGAGATCACGTCGCAGTCTGCCATTTTGACATCGCCGCACTCCCGCAGGGCCTTGATGCCATGAAGCCTGGAGCTTGTGATGGTCACGTCATCGCAATACCAAAGGGCGGCGCGGCATAGCTCCGTCATTTGGCAGTCCGCAATGCGCAGCCCGCGGTCATGCCAAAAGGGGTAACGCAGATTGAAAAAGCTGCTTTCCACCTGCAGGTCCCGGCATTCCTTAAAGGCGCTTTCGCCGTCGGCGGGGCCGTCAAAGCGGCAGTTTGCCACGGCGGTATCCACGCAGCCGTAGAGGGCGCGTTCCTGGTCAAAGGTCTGGTTTTCGATCCTGGTCATATAGGCTCCTCCGCATTTCTCTTTTTCCTTATCATACCATATTCAAAGAAAAATGCAAGCCATATCCGGCGGAGCGGGGCGTTACTGGGGGTTGTCCAGGGCGATCTTCGATACCAGGGACTGCATTTCGGCCTGGGTCCGGACACTGCGGGCCTGGGTCAGAATCTGCTGTTTTTGCTCCCGGGTCATCATTGCGTAGGCGTTGGTGGCGGCTTCGTTGCGCATCAGGGCCATGCCAAAGCCGGCGGGTACCTCTTTCAGATCCATGTTCTCACCTCCTGAAACAGATCAGGATTAGCATAACCCGTTTCGGAGAATCGCGGCTTTTGGCGGCGCATGGAAAATTCATCCAAATCTTTCGACTTTTACTGCGGTTATGATGGGATGCGGCTTGGCATATTAAGAGGGCAAACGAAAAGGAGGGGCTGATAAATGAAACGAATTACAAATGTAACGGCAGTTATTTTATTGTTATTGTATTTGCTGCCCGTAACGGGCTTCGCAAAGGAGCTGGTGGCGGTGGGGCAGGCCGTGGGATTGCAGCTGGAGGACGGAACGGTGACGGTGGCATCCTTCGATGATGCTCTGGGTGCCGCGGCCCGGGAAGCCGGGATCCAGGCGGGAGATATCATCGTGGCCATCGACGGAAGATCCATCCACAGCGCGGAGGACATCCGCCGGGCGCTGACATCTTCCAAAGGCACCGTAACCGTCACTGTGCGGCGGGAGGGCCAGGAGCACACCTTCCGAATTTCCCCGGCCATCAGCCCGGAGGGGCCGAAGCTGGGGCTTTATCTGCGCCAGGGCGTTACGGGTGTTGGCACTGTGACCTGGTACGATCCCGAGAGCGGCGCCTTTGGCACATTGGGCCACGGCGTCAATAATTGCGAGGGGCAGCTGCTGAAGATGACCTCCGGCATTGCCATGCAGACCTCCATTGCGGCGGTGCGCAAGGGCAAAGCCGGCACACCGGGTCAGCTGATGGGCTGCACCGGGGGCGGTGAGACCATTGGCATCCTGAAGCGCAACACCGCCCAGGGCGTATTCGGCGTTTCGGAGACCGGCTGGGATGGCCTGGCGCTGGAAACCGCTGCCTGGGACGAGATCAAAACCGGCGAGGCGGTGATCCGCTCCACGGTTTCCGGCACAGAGGTTCGGGAATATTCTGTGGAAATTCTGAAGATTTATCCGAAGGCAACCCAGTCGGGCCGCAACCTGCTGATCCGGGTGACGGACAGCGACCTCCTGGCCGCCACCGGCGGGATCGTTCAGGGTATGTCCGGCAGCCCCATCATCCAGAATGGCAAGCTCATCGGCGC
>CAZHEG010000134.1:0-3896 GCA_964531435.1 uncultured Oscillospiraceae bacterium
CCCGGCGGCTTCTCCGGCGGCGACGAGCCCGACGGCTCCGCCAAGTTCATCACCGCCTTCTTCCGCAACCCCGCCGTGAAGGAGCAGGTGACCCGGCTCCTCGATGACCGGGACGGCCTGATGCTGGGCATCTGCAACGGCTTCCAGGCGCTGATCAAGCTGGGTCTGGTGCCCTACGGAAGGATCATCGATACCGACGATACCTGCCCCACCCTGACCTTCAACACCATCGCCCGGCACCAGAGCAAGCTGGTCCGCACACGGGTGTGCACCAACAAGAGCCCCTGGCTCTCCGGCTGCCAGGTGGGCGACATTTACACCGTGCCCATTTCCCACGGCGAGGGCCGCTTCTTCGCAAGCCCCGATCTGGCGCTGCAGCTGGCCGCCAACGGACAGATCGCCACCCAGTACGTGGATCTCATGGGCGAGCCCACCATGGACACCGCCTTCAACCCCAACGGCTCCCTGTTTGCCATCGAGGGCATCACCTCCCCCGACGGACGGGTGCTGGGCAAGATGGGCCACAGTGAGCGCTGGAAGGACGGCCTGTACCGCAATGTCCCCGGCGAATATGACATGAAGCTGTTCCAGTCCGCGGTTCGGTATTTCAAGGGATAATATATGACACGTAAAACAGCACGAGGCAATGCCCCGTGCTGTTTTCATTATCTCTTTTTGGGCCTTTTGATCCGCTTCTCCAGTATTTCCTTCGGCCCCCCGGAAGGGCGGGAAGGGCAGATCGTCCGGCACAGTAAGATATTCACCGTCAAATTCCTCCATCTTGACTTATTTTTCACCTTCTGGTATTCTAAATACACACATGTCGCATATACAACAAACAGATTCGTTGCATATCCCCCATGTTCACAAGAGGTTTGGAGGTTCGGTCCGGAATGAAAGAAAATCAAAGAGTTGCCGTCACGAAGCGGATGCTGCAGGAAGGCATGCTGCGGCTGCTGAATGAAAAGCCCCTGGAAAAGATCCATGTCACTGAGCTGTGCGCGGAATCCGGGATCAACCGCGCCACCTTCTACCGCCACTATGAAACACCCCATGATGTGCTGGCGGAGCTGGAAAATGAGATCACCGGATCACTCATGGGCGATATTCCCAGGCATACCCCTAAAAATATGTGGGAAGCACAGAGGCTCCTGGAAAATTTCTGCACCCAGATCCATAACCATTCGGATCTTTTTAAGGTGCTGTTTCGGTGCAACAGCGACGAGGACATCCGCCAAAAGCTGACCTTATTCTACAAGCAAATGTGGGAGCTGCGCAAGGATGAGCAGGAGAACTCCTCTATGGATGACGATACCGCTATGCTGGTCATCACCATGCTGGGCGGCGGCTGCTATTATCTGCTGCGGCAGTGGATCATGTTCGACATTCAAAAGAGCCCAAAGGAGATCGCGGCAATCCTGTGCAACCTCATTCGGTGGCCGCTGCCGGACAATTTCAGAAACTGACATAAAACCTGTACCCGCTCAGCTGCGGGTGCAGGTTTTTCACAAATGATGCAGTTTTCCCTTCCATGTCGCACTTACAGCAAATTCCGCGAAACTGATTGTTGCAAGTGCGACATATGCTGCCATATAATATCCCCATAAGAAAATATCCGCGCAATGCGGCATAAAATTACAGGAGGGTTTTATGAGAAAACTGAAAGAACACGTGAACGGCCTGATCCTTTGCCTGTTTGAACTGATCACCGGCATTCTGCTGCTGATCGACCCGGTTGGATTTACCACCGGCATCATCACCGGCGCCGGTGTGATCCTGCTGCTGACAGGCCTGTTCAACATCATCAAATACTTCACTGCCGATGCTGTCCTGGCAGCAAGAGGACAGCTGCTGACCTTTGGCCTGATCGGGCTGACAGCAGGCCTTTTCTGCGTCTGTAATTCCGGTTGGTTCCTGACAACCTTCCCGGTGCTGACCATGATCTACGGAATCGTCATTCTGTTTACCGGCTTCAGCAAGATCCAGCTTACGGTGGATCTTCTGCGGCTGAGGAAGGGCAAGTGGTACTGGGCCGCCATCAACGCGGCAGTGTCCATCCTCTGCGGCATCACCGTGCTGGGGAACCCCTTCACCACCACCTCCGTGCTGTGGATCTTTACGGGCTGCAGCCTGATCGTCGAAGCTGTGATCGACGCGGTCACCTGGGTTCTGGACGGAAGGGTGAAGAAGGATGACGGCCCCATCGAAACATTCGAGGGCGAGATCGTATAACCAAAAAAACTGCTCCGGAGTCCCATCAGGGTCTCCGGAGCTTTTCATATTAACCGCCAAAGTTAAAGCCTGTGGCACTGCCGCCCACGTCACCGCATTCCACGTAGCTGGCCGCGGATACATTTCCACCTACGTCACCGCACTCCACATAGCTGGCGGAGGCCAGGTTGCCGCTGACATCCCCGCATTCCACATAGCTGCCCGCGCTGACGCTGCCATCCACATCGTCACACTCCACATAGCCGCCGGCCTTCACGGGGCCGCCCACGTCATTGCATTCCACATAACCATCAGCAGTCACCGCGCCGCCCACATCGTTGCACTCTACATTCCCTCCGGCCTGAACACTGCCTTCCACATCGCAGCAGCTGAGATTACAGTTGCAGTAGATATCCCGGGCAGGGCCCTCGTAGTTGAATGTACATTCCTGGTTCTTCTTGGAAACCGCGCCGGTGAGGGTATGGCCCACATACACAACGATGTGAAGCATACCGTCATCCTTCCAGGGAAGCTCCTGACGGTGCTGCTCCGGCTTTTCTCTGCCGAACAGCGCGTCGATGGTGATGCCGAAAACGTCGGCGATCACCGGCAGCAGTGCCACATCCGGGCAGCACTGGTCCGTCTCCCACTTGCTGACCGCCTGATTGGTGACCTCCAGTTTTTGAGCCAGCTGCTCCTGGGTCAGGCCCAGCTTCTTCCGGTAATTGGTAATGGTAGTTCCTAACATTTTTGCCACACTCCTGTATAAATTGTCCGTAGCTACATGAAAAGAGTACCATTCAGGCCGCCAAAAAGCAACCAAGGAATGGTTGAATCGCCTTTTTCCCTTTCCAACCTGCGGTTGGAAAGGCAGGTTGAAACAAAAATGCGGAACGACTGGCACGCAATTTGTCAAAGATTGTTTCTCCGATTGCACCGTACCAAAGCCTCCCCTGTGTAAGGGGAGGTGGGCAGGCGCAAGCCTGCTCGGAGGGGTTGTCAATCCCTCAGTCAAATTCGCTGACAGCTCCCTTTACACAAGTGAGCCTTTTCTCAATTGACCAACATAGCACAACACCACCGGCCAAAGCCGGTGGTGAGTAAGTGCGCCCTTGAGTAATAGTATTGTTTGGTAATTAGAATGGTTTTTGCTTGCGTTTTATGTCTTGAATGATACCTATAATAAAAGCTATTGCAAATGATGAAAAACCAATTATTTCAGAGACGAAAACAAGCATGTATCTCCCATAGGAGACTTCTGTCCACTTTCCATGGGATTCTAAATAGTAGTGCCCTGCCTGGTAGAATTCATAATCGTTTTGTGCATCATTGAGTGCACTACCGCCTGAAATTACTCCCAAAAAGAAACAGAAGAAAAAAGGGAACGGAAGAATCGATAGCAATAAATCTTTAATGCTCTTTTTCTTGACCGCATTAATGATTTCTCGGATAGTAGTAATAATCGCAATAATAAATACAATATAGACTAAACGCACGATACCCCTCCTTGTTTGTTTTTATCATATCATAAGAGGATGGAGATTGCAAGAAAGGGGTAAAACATCCTCTACAAACGCCGGACTGTTCCGCATTTTTTTATTTATTGGTCTTATAAGGGACTCTCGCGGCAGGCACCAGCTTGGATGCCGGGTCCGTGTGGACCGCCTGGTCATCAAAGAAGATAT
>CAZHEG010000135.1:0-3893 GCA_964531435.1 uncultured Oscillospiraceae bacterium
CGTTTGGGCGGGGACTGCCGTTGACCAAAAGCACTTTCTTCATTTTGCTACCTCCATCGGGCATTCTTTTGTCCCATTATAGCACACCCGATCCATTTTTCATAGCAGTGGGGTATCTCATCGCAGAATTTTTCAAAAAGCGGTGGATTGCCCCTGTCTTTTTCTGAGATCTGTGGTAGAATAAAAGAAATTATGAACTGCGGGTGATGAAATGAGCTACTTTGGAAAGTTTTATCTGGACAAGGAAAAGGATATCGTGGTTTCCCTGGATATGGACCGGTCCGTCCTCTCCTACTCCATCTTCGCCAACAACTACCAGTCCGATAATCTGATCAACAATTTCGCTGCCATTTCCAATCAAAAAACCGTGCGCCGGGATGGCAGGACCATGATCGAGGGCCAGATTCCCTGCTACATCAAGGGCGATGGCCAGCGGGTGTACATCCTCCGCCTGAACGGCACCAAGCTTGCCAACATCTATCCCAGCGGAAAGATCGAGGTCAATTCCCTGATCCCCGCCATCGCCAAGACCCTGATGAGCCAGACCAAGGACTACAAGTATTCCTTCCGGGAGACACTGGTAAAATCCTTCGTGCTGGAGCACGTGAAGCTCACCACTGACCTGCACACCCACGGCAATGCCAACCTCAACGCGGATATCCTTATCGCCCTGGCCATCAAGCACCAGATCCGCTATCCCCTTTACTATATCAAGAAGCTGCAGCTGACCCTGTCACCCGACCAGGAGGAATTCCTGGCGGTACAGCGGGAGCAGGTGAAAAACAGCATCGACCTGACGGGACTGTCGGGAAAATACCTGGACCGGCGGGTGGATGACAACACCTTCATCAATTTTGCGGACCTGATCCTGCTGAATATCGCCCACTCCGCGGAAAATATCAAGCGGATCCGGGGCTCCCTCTCCATTTTGAAGGGTGCCCAGGCCGTATTTACGAATTTGGAAAAGCTGTACCTGTACCGCTATGTTTTCACCAAGGGCGTACCCTCCGGCTATCAGATCCAGCTGCCGGACTTCCGGCAGATCGAAGATCCCGACATCTGCCAGTATCTGGAGCGGATGCTCGCGGACGCCGCGAACCCGGACTATCAGGACCTGACCCTCTACGAGGATACCCTGCTGTGGATCGGCCGGGAATACCAGAAACGCCACATCCGCTATGTGGAGATCAGCGACACCACCCTGGTGAAAAAGGACGCTTCCGCGGCCCGGATGCTGGCCCAGATCCACCGCGTTCTTCCCCTGGTCAAGGCGGAGACCGGCGTGGATATCCGGTTCCTGGCTGCCATTCGCCGGATCCCCCTGACCCTGGTGAAGAACGATATCACCTCCGACAACTACCTGACGGAGGCCATCCAGGCCCTGAAGGTGGTGTGCAGGGATCCCTACGTGGTGGGCAGCGATTTTGTGGGCGAGGAGATCAATGACATCGGCGAGCTGAAGGCGGTCATCCGGGAGATCGTCCGGGAGATCGCCAGCCGGGATCCCAACTGGACCATCCGGGTCCACGCGGGAGAGAACGACTCCCTGAAGGGGAACATGGCCAAGGCCATCCGCCTGGTGGAGGAATCCCTCCTGCCGGGGCAGGCATTCCCCTATATGCGCATCGGCCACGGCCTGTACTGCGCCAGCCTGAAGAGCAAGCCCGGCACGGAGCTTCTGGCAAAGATCAAGGAGCATGACATCGTCCTGGAATTCCAGCTGACCAGCAATGTGCGCCTGAACAACATCATCGACCTGCGGACCCATCCTCTGAAAAGCTACCTGAGCCATGGTATCTCCTGCGTCATGGGCACCGACGGCTACGGCCTGTACGGAACCGACAGCATCGACGAGCAGCTGGCCCTCTCCAACTTCCTGCAGATATCCGACCAGGAATTTATGAACATGAAGGCTGTGGAGGACCGGATCGTACAGCGGCAGGAGCAGAATTTTATCAGCAAATCCAATATGCTCACCCGGGCACGGAACCGCCGGACGGTGCTGCAGTACTATCTGGACGAGCTTCAAAAGCCCACAGGCGAGGTCAGCGGCCTGACCTTCGAGATCCACAAGCATCCGTCCTACCCGGTGTTCAGGGAGCGGGTCGCGGAGCTGCCCTGGAACAAATACCCGGTGATCATTGCCGGCGGCAGCTTCACCAGCAGCAATGTTTCCCCCAAGGTCAGCGACAGTGACAAGGCGCTGCTGCAGGCGCTGCTGGACGGGCTGGACCCGGAGAAGGTGTTCTTCGTGGTGGGCCACAAGCTCCAGGGCCACGAAAAATATATCGTGCAGAACAACAAAAGCTTTGATATTTACAGCTTCATCCCGTCGCTGATGGACCGCAGCCAGATCCAGAAGCTGTCCAGGGCGAACATCAAGGGCATCCGAATCTCCACGGAGTCCCAGGAGATGGGCCTGTACAAATCCTTCAATTACGAGATCTTCGAGCGGAGAAACTGCGTGCTCTTTGCCTTCGACGGAAATTCCTCCATTGCCAATCTGGTGCAGGAGGCCCGCAACGGCAAGGGCCGGGCCCACATTTTCGTCTACCCCCGAACCCCCATGCTGAAGGCCAAGGCGGCATCGCTGGAAGGATATCTGACCATCAACGCCCCGGCGGAAACCGCCGTCGCCACCATCCGCACTCTGGAAAACGACATTGGAACCAGGCTGTAATATGGCTGCCCGGAACAGTGACAGTAATTTTGACATGCGCAGAAGCTTCCCCCCTCGGAGGGGAAGCTTTTGTATTTTGTGGCATAAAAACGGAAAGGGCGCATACGCTATTTACCCATTGACAAAGTAGGTAAATGGTGCTATATTACCCACAGAGTTACTAGGTAATACCCTCAAGGAGGTCTATTTATGATGCACGTTTACGCGGACAATGCCGCGACCACCAAAATGAGCCGGACGGCCATCGAGGCCATGGTCCCCTGCTACGAAAAATTCTACGGCAATCCCTCTTCTCTCCACTCCGTCGGCCAGGAGGCCAAGGAGGTCCTGGAGGACTGCCGCGCCAGAATGGCCGCCATCCTCGGCTGTGAGCCCCGGGAAATTTACTTCACCTCCGGCGGCAGCGAGGCGGACAACCAGGCCATCATTTCCGCCGCCCGCAACGGCGCCCGGAAAGGCAAAAAGCACATCATTTCCACCGCTTTTGAGCACCATGCCGTTCTGCACACCCTGAACCGTCTGGAAAAAGAGGGCTATGAAGTGACCCTGCTGGATGTGAGCCGGGGCCACAACATCACCGCCCAGCAGGTCCGGGATGCCATCCGCCCCGATACCTGCCTGGTCACCTGTATGTACGCCAACAATGAGATCGGCTCCATCCTGCCCATTGCCGAGATCGGCGCTGTCTGCAAGGCAGCGGGCGTGGTGTTCCACACCGACGCGGTCCAGGCCGTGGGCCATGTGAGCATCAACGTCAAGGAGCAGAACATCGATATGCTGAGCCTGTCGGCCCACAAGTTCCACGGCCCCAAGGGCGTTGGCGCCCTGTACTGCCGCCGTGGCATCGCCCTGACCAACGTCATCGACGGCGGCGCCCAGGAGCGGGGCAAGCGTGCCGGCACGGAAAACCTGCCCGGCATCTGCGGCATGGTAGCCGCCCTGGAGGAATCCGTCGCCAATCTGGCGGAGAACACCGCCAAGGTCACTGCCCTGCGGGACAAGCTGATCGCCGGCCTGAGCCAGATTCCCCACTGCGCCCTCAACGGTGACCCGGTCAACCGCCTGGCGGGCAATGTCAGCTTCTGCTTTGAGGGCATCGAGGGCGAGAGCCTGCTGCTCCTGCTGGATATGAAGGGCGTTTCCGCCTCCTCCGGCTCCGCCTGCACCTCCGGCTCCCTGGATCCCAGCCATGTGCTGCTGGCCATCGGCCGTG
>CAZHEG010000136.1:0-3883 GCA_964531435.1 uncultured Oscillospiraceae bacterium
TCGGGATGACACCGTTTTTGGAAATTTGCAACAGAACGACAAACTGAAATTTGAATTACATCAACTCATGAAGGACAGCCTTTGGCTGTCCTTTTTGCTTGACAAATATACCCCCGGGGGGTATATTATACCCATACCCCATGGGGTATGGAAAGAGGGCTTCTCATGAAAAAGTTCATTGAAAAATTGGAAGAATTTCTGGAATGGGGCGGCACAAAGAAAGACGTTGCCTGTCTGATTCTTGGTGGCCTGTCCCTGATCGTCAGCATTTTTGACCTGGTGCCCCTGCCCTTTGACGCAGCGTGGGTCGCCATTATTCTCTGCGGCCTGCCCATCATCATGGAGGCCTTCATCGGCCTTGTCACCGCTTTTGATATCAAGGCGGATGTGCTGGTTTCCCTGGCGCTGATCGCCTCGGTGTGCATCGGGGAGGATTTTGCCGCCGGTGAGGTGGCGTTTATCATGCAGCTCGGCGCGCTTCTGGAGGATCTCACCGTTGCCAGGGCGAGGGCCGGCATCGAAAAACTGGTGCATCTGACACCCCAGACCGCCAGAGTGCTGACCCCCACTGGGGAAAAGACTGTCCCTGCCGAGGAGGTTACGGTAGGCGACCGCATCCGCGTTCTGCCCGGTGAGACTGTCCCGGTGGACGGCGTGATCCTGTCGGGCCAGACCTCTATCAATCAGGCCGTCATGACCGGCGAATCCCTGCCGGTGGACAAGACCGTGGGCGACGAGGTATCTTCCGGCACCGTCAACCAGTTCGGCGCCTTTGAAATGGAGGCCACCAAAGCCCAGGAGGACAGCTCCATCCAGCGGATGATCCGCCTGGTGCAGTCCGCCGACGCGGGCAAGGCAAAAATCGTCGGCATGGCAGACCGATGGGCCACCTGGATCGTGGTGATCGCCCTGACCGCCGCCGCTTTGACATGGCTCATCACCGGCGAGATCATCCGTGCCGTCACCATTCTTGTTGTATTCTGCCCCTGCGCCCTGGTCCTTGCCACCCCCACTGCCATTATGGCAGCCATCGGCAACGCCACCAGACACGGCTTTCTGGTTCGGGAGGGCGACGCCCTGGAGCGTCTGGCCAGGGTGAGCAAGATCACCTTCGACAAAACCGGCACCCTGACTTATGGCACCCCCAAAGTCACCGCCGTGGAAACGGTTTCCGGCTATTCCGAAGGGGCGGTTTATGAATTTGCCGCTGCGGCGGAGCAGCTTTCCGAGCATCCCCTGGGCAGGGCTGTCCTGCGCTGCTACAAGCAGTCTGCCGATGGGGAATTGCCTGCTGCGGAGCAGTTTCGGATGATCCCCGGCGAGGGGGTTACCGCCGTGGTTAACGGCAGGCAGATCAAGGCGGGGAATCTGAAGCTGTTGCAGGGTGTTGACCTTTCCCACAGCCTTGCGAGATCCGCCGGAAAGTACCTGCGGGAGGGCTGTACCGTCATTTACGTTGCCGTGGATGGCGGCCTGGCCGGTTATATCGTGCTGTCGGACACCATCCGCAGTGAGAGTGCCGGAATGATCCGGGCCATCCGCGCTTTGGGGGTGGAGCCGGTCCTGCTGACCGGCGATAACCAAAATGCCGCTGCTGCCATCGGCGCGCAGCTGGGCATCACCGAGATCCACGCGAACTGCCTGCCCGAGGACAAGCTGAACCACATCGGCGCTTATCAGGAAAGAAATGAAGCCGTGTGCATGATCGGTGACGGCATCAACGATGCCCCTGCGCTGAAAAAGGCGGATGTGGGCATCGCCATGGGCGGCGTGGGCAGTGATATCGCAGTGGACGCGGCGGATATCGCCCTGGTGGATGACGAGATCAAGGAGCTTCCCCATCTGCTGGCGCTGAGCAAGCGGATGATGAACACCATCAAGCTGAACCTGACCTTCTCCATGGGGCTGAATTTCCTCGCCATCATTCTGGCCATCACCGGTGTCCTGAACCCGGTGGTGGGCGCTCTGGTCCATAACGCCGGCAGTGTGGCGGTGATCATCAATTCGGCCCTCCTGCTGAACTGGCGCAAAAAATAAGAGGCTGGCAAGAAATTACACGGTTCCTATCGACTTTGGGCCCCAAGCTGTGGTATAATGACGCAAACAGAGCTCAGCGGAGGGAGGAAACGGAATGTATCGCAAATGCGCCACGGACATATCGGTGCAGCACCAAAAGCAGGTGACCCAGTCCCTGCAGGAGCTGATGCTGAAAATGCCCTACGAGGACATTACGGTGACCCAGCTCTGCCAGGCCGCGGGAATTTCCCGACGGATCTTTTACCACCTGTTCACCAATAAGACCGGCGCGCTCCACGCACTGGTGGATCACAAGATCCTGGACAGTGAAAGCTACGGCGGGGAGATCCAGGATACTCTTGTCCGCTTCTTCTGCTACTGGCGGGAGCAGCGGGATTTTCTGGACGCGCTGGCGAAAAACAATATGTCCGGCTTGCTCCTGGAGCAGATGATCAACTGCGTCATGACCGAGGATTACGATGTGCGGTACTGGCTGAAGGAAAAAGGCTGGGCGGGCAACAGCCAGGAGGTCGTCATATTCGGTCTCAGCGGCCTGGTGGGGCTGGTTTACAGCTGGTACTACGGCGGTTTCCGGCAGGAGCCGGAGGAGCTGGCGGCGCTGGTGGGACAGATGATGCCAACCAATTGAGGAAATAAATGGAATATACACCCTGTCTTTCGCCGAAATGACGATTTTCAGGGTGTATTTTTTGTTGGGGATATGTACAAAACCCTGCATTTTGTACATACTCCTTTTCCCGCAGTGGTGCTACAATAACAGGAGAATGATTAACCAGAAAGGGAAATTACTTATGAGAACAATCATTAACATCAACGAAAACTGGAAGTTCATCCGGGAAAACGCCGGCCTGCCTGCCGCTTACCCCGCAGAGTGGACCGATGTTGACCTGCCCCACACCTGGAACGCGGTGGACGGCAATGACGGCAACGGCAGCTACTACCGCGGGACCTGCTGGTACGCCAAGACCTTCGCTACCCCCAAGCAGCCCCTCAGCGGCGGCCGGGTGTACGTGGAGTTCCAGGGTGCCAACTCCGAGGCTACCGTCTACCTGAACGGTGAGAAGGTCATCTACCACGAGGGCGGCTACTCCACCTTCCGTGCTGACATCACCGACCTGTGCAAGGAAGAGGGCGAGAATCTGCTGGTGGTCGCCTGCTCCAACGAGGCCAACGACTATGTCTACCCCCAGAACGCCGACTTCACCTTCTACGGCGGCCTGTACCGTGATGTCAATCTGATCAGCGTGCCCAACGCCCACTTCGATCTGGAGTATTACGGCGGCCCCGGCATCATGGTCACCCCCAAGCCCACCGAATGCGGCGGTGCTGCCTTTGAGATCGAGTCCTTCGTCAAGAACTCCGACGAGAACTTCACCGTTCAGTATGCCATCTATGACGAAGAGGGCAACGAGGTCGGCTACGCGGTCCGTCCCGCCGACAGCACCAAGACCACCATCTATGTCCCCGATGTTCAGCTGTGGGATTTTGAGAACCCCTACCTGTACACCGTGGTTGCCCAGCTCCAGAGAAGAAATGAGACCTATGACGAGGTGGATGCCCGGGTCGGCGTCCGCAGCTTCTTCTGCGATCCCCAGAAGGGCTTCCACCTGAACGGCGTTCTGACCCCCCTGCGCGGTGTTTCCCGCCACCAGGATATGGTCTACCAGGGCAACGCTCTGACTGCCGAGGACCACTATGACGATGCCTGCATCATCAAGGAGCTGGGTGCCAACACCATCCGTCTGGCCCACTATCAGCACTCCCAGGACTTCTACGATGCCTGTGACGAGCTGGGCTTCGCTATCTGGGCAGAGATCCCCTTCATCTCCGTCATGAGCAAGAACCC